>NZ_RZRX01000031.1:0-36690 GCF_003997405.1 Mesorhizobium sp. M2A.F.Ca.ET.042.01.1.1 | reverse complement strand
CCGCTGGGTCAGCATCGTTCCAACACGCACGTATTCAGCAGTCAGGTCAATGCCCGTTGCGCGGCATCCACATTCGGAGGCGAGATATCGGGCGACGCCACCGAGGCCGCAACCCACATCAAGGACGTGCGCATTACTTGGCAGGCTCATCATTCCGATCACGTGTTGCGTCGCTGCCCGTCCACCCATGTGGAACTCGTCAACAGGAGCAAGATCGATCGGAGACAGCGTGTTCAGTTTGCCGGAACGCTTGAGCGCGTCGAGGATCAGTGTTTCAAGGCCATCGACGGTATAATGATCAGCAACGGCAGTTTCATCGACCCCGGTCACCTCTCCACCCTCCCAACTTTCCCAGCCTGCTTTGCAGCGTGGACGGCAGTATCGCATCACTATCCGAGAGTACCCGCGGTGTCATTGCACCAGCCTTACGCGACACCTTCAGCGGGCGTATGAGCTATCATATTCGGTAACGATAAGGTGCGCTGGCGTTCAATGGGACAAGCCCCCTATCTCAACGATTATCCGAGAAGTGGGGGAAAGTACTCATTATCACATTGAGATTTTCTACGGCCCGCAGATCTCGCTTCGCACAGTTGACTCATTGCGGCGTACGAAAGCCTCGTCCTTCACGATTACCGATTTTTGCTTTAATCTCGGAGCTGCCAATCGGCGCGTGCAGCCATTCTTCAGCAGGCTCGGTGTCCGCGATGCTCCCGCTGGACGAGACATCCTTCGAGACGGCTTTGGACGAACGCGTCCAGGGTATGCTTGACGCTTGCACGCGATGCGGCAAGTGCGTTGAGGTTTGTCCAAGCGTGGCGCCCGCCGGCATCCTGGAGGCGAAGTCCGAAGACCTAATCGGTGGTATCCTCGATCTTATCCGCACCGGCAACGGTCCGGAGACGTCGCGCAAATGGGCAGCCTCCTGCATGCTCAGCGGAGAATGCATCAAGGCGTGCGACTACGGCGTCAATCCGCGCTTTCTCCTTACGATGGCGCGGCTTAGCGTTGCGAAGTCCGACAAGGAGCTTGCTGAACGACGCCGGCAAGGCGTGGAGAGATACCGCGAGGTCAGCCGCGGCGTGACGATGCTGTCGCGCCTGCAACTCGATACGGAGGTCCTGGAACGGCTGGGTCAAAAATCAGCGTCAGTCTCCATGTCAGCCGAGCCGGCGGACTTTGTGTTTTACACTGGCTGCAACGTGCTCAAGACGCCGCATATTGCCTTGCTTGCCCTCGATATCATGGATGTGCTTGGCATCAGGTACCAGGTCATGGGTGGACCCAGCCATTGTTGCGGCATTTCGCAACTCAAGTCCGGCGACGCCGAGATGACCGGTCGCATGGGGTCGAGCTCGATGGAGAAGCTATCGCACTCCAGGTTGGGACAGGTGATCACTTGGTGTCCGACTTGCTTCGTCCAGTTCACAGAAAACATCCTGCCGACCGTGGAACGACAGCGCGGCTCCCGACCGTTCGAGATGAGCCCGTTCATGAGGTTCCTCGGCGACCGGCTGGCGCAGTTGAAGCCGCACCTACAGCACAGGGTCGACATTCGCGTCGCGCTGCACAAGCATCCTGGCGTAGCCGGCGTCGTCGAGGCTGCCACCGAAATCCTGAAGATGGTCCCGGGCGTTGAGCTTATCGATCTGCATCAGCCAGCGGTGGGTCTGCAGAGTGTGCATGTCGGTGTTCTTCCAAAGTTCAAGCGTGATCTGCAGCTAAGGGAACTTGAAGCGGCACGTGACGCGGGTGTTGATGCTTTGGTTGCGGTTTATCATTCCGATCATCGCGAACTGTGTGCGCACGAGCGCGATTGGCCATTCCGCATCATCAACATCCTAGAAGTGGTTGGTGAAAGCATGGGATTGCACCACCATGATCGCTACAAGCAACTCAAGGTCATGCAGGACGCCGATCAGATCGTCGCAGAATGTAGCGATCTGATCGTAAGGCACTCTCTTGATCCCCATGATGCTCGTGACGTCGTAGTCAGGGTGCTGCTTGGAGACCAGCCGCTTCCACTGGGGGGTGGTCGCGAGCGAGGTGCGAGTACCTTGGCGGAGTAGGAATTGACGCTTCTAGTTCCATTGATGGAACACGCCGCGGGATCGCCGAAGCAAGATTTGTGTCAACATCTAAACTCGACACGGCTTTCGGTCGTAGTTTGTTATCGCCTGTTGTCCTAAAGTTCACGCACTGCGGGCGAATTGATCGATCTTGATTGATCGGCCCCGTCCACCGATGATTACAATTCAAAAGAATTTTGCATGAGTTCTTTGTCGTTAGTGACGTTGTTCCCGTGCCTGGGAGTTGCAGTTTCGGCACTGCTCTTGAGGCAGCGGCTTCGCAGGTGGATTCCTTTTGTCATCGCCTCCTTGTCGGTTCTGGCGGGCGCGATTTATTTGCGGGCTGGCGTGCTTGCCAGCTGCCAGATAGCCGAGAGTGAGTGCCTTGGCGCCATCGCAACCACTTGGATCATCGCGATAATTTGGGCTCTGTTCGGGATAGTTTTCCTAGCCTGCTTCGCTTCCTCTATGAGACGATTGCCGTAGCCGTTTTCATCCGCTGAGCGGCAGAACGCATCCCGCTGAGGGTTCAATCGTTGGACGCAGCGTTCGGCTGCGTGTTGTGGTTGATCGCGGGTCCGGATCGAGATCGGCCTGACGTCGATTTCAATTCTTTTCGAGGACATATCTTAGGATTGCGGCCACGCCAAAGACGATCGCCGGAAACAGGATAGCGACTACAATCGGTGGACGCGTTCCGGTCGGCGCGAGAGCCATGGGGCGCAAGCGTGCCCTGGCGGCCAACAGTTGATCTTTCCTGTTGCTATCGGGGACAGGGGCTCGCCCATTCCGGCCTCGCTCTCCTGGAACTACATGGGTAACGCGCTTTTAAAGCTCGCGCGTCGCTACGGGCGACAGTGGGTTGAGATGGTAGCGAATAGCGGGCTACCGGCAATACACCTCTGCAACCTATTTCGTCCGTTGACCGGACTTCGCAAGCAGGCCCGACAGGCTCAAAATCCTGTCCCCGCAACCAATTTTATCATAAATCGATTACCGTCCCGGTCTAACCGGGGCGGTTTTTGCGTTTGCGGCGGGAAGGTCTGAAATTGGGCCGTTAAAACCGAGTCGCTGTGGAGGTCCGTGGCGACACGGGGGGCCTATGCTAGCCGAAGACCCGAAGCTAAAACAGCGACCGCAGGAAGAGTCCTGCACGAAGAATCGAAGGGTCGCATGGCGCGGAGTAAACCGGCAACGTTGAAGGATGTAGCGGCACTTGCCAATGTATCGCGCGCAACCGCGGCCCGCGCCCTGAACAGCTATGGCTATGTTGGCGACGAGACCGCCCAGAAAGTGCAGGCGGCGGCCGGAAAGCTCGGCTATCGGGGCAATCGCCTTGCACAGGCCTTGCGCAACGGGCAGCTGCCGATCGTCGGCTGCATTCTCGGCGACATCCAGAATCCGTTCTTCGCGCGCATCGCACATGACATCGAGGTGCTTGCCCGCGAGTGCGGGTATAATCTCGTCATCGGCAGTAGCGAGGAGGAGCTGGGGCAGGAAGTGTCGCTCCTGGCGAGCCTCCGGTCGCTCTCCATACGAGGCTTCATCGTTGCACCCACATCAGCCGAGAACAACGCGCATCTGCAAAGCCTGATCGCGGAAAACGTGCCGCTGATCCTGATCGACCGTGTCGCAGAGGGCGTCGACTGCGACAGCGTCGTTGTCGACAACGAGGGAGGAGCCCGCAAGGCGGTCGAATATCTGATCGCCATGGGCCACCGCCGTATCGGGCTGCTGCAGGACGACATGCGTATCTTCACCTCACGGGAACGCATGAGCGGCTACCAGACGGCGCTTGGCACCGCCGGGATCGCGCCCGACGAACGTATGATCGCGGTCTCGCAATCGACGGTGGAGCATGCCGTCGACGCCACAATACGCCTCTTCAGCCAGAAGATGCCGCCGACGGCGCTTTTCACGGTCGACAGCCTTATGACGCAGGGGGCGCTTCTCGCTTTCCGTTCGATGGGGCTTTCCATTCCCCACAACGTCTCGCTGATCGGCTTCGACGATTTCAACCTGGCGACTTTCACCGATCCGCAGATCACCGTCGTCTCGCAGCCGGTCTCAGAAATCGGACGCGCGGCGGCCCGGCTTCTGTTCGACAGGCTTTCCGGAAAAACCGATGCGCCGCGGAAAGTCCGCTTTGAAACCAAGCTGATCATTCGCGGGTCCGTAAGCCGGCGCGGCTGAACCGCGAAAACGCCCGGCCAGATTTTTTTGAAACTCCACTTGCCAGCATCGAGTTCTCATGCGTTAAATGCGTGTGAGATCGATCTCACATCTCAAGATCATTGCGTGAAGACGCCCGCTTGGTTCGGGACCAGGACGGAACGCAAAACGGGAAGGTTCAAATGCTCAACTTCGATAGGGATCGCTTTGTGAAGATCCAAAGCGGCGCGGTTGCAATGGCCAAGGACGTACGTGTCCTGATGCGCGATCTGCTGGACGGCGGTCTGCAACGCATCTTCTTCATGGGAACCGGCGGCGTGCAGTTTCTGACCCTGCCCGCCATCGAGCTTGCGCGCAACACGACGCTTTTCCCGGTTGCCGCGGCCTATTCCGCGCAGGTCGTGCTGGAGCCCCCGGCGGGTCTCGACGAGAAGGCGCTGGTCGTTCTGCCCTCGCTGTCCGGCACCACCAAAGAAAGCGTGCAGCTCCTCGCCTTCCTGAAGGAGCGTGGCGTCAAGACGCTGTCGCTCACCGGCCACAAGGATACGCCGCTCGGCCGCGACGCCGACTACAACTTCACCAACTTTGCCGAGGACGATACATCTTCGGAGTCCTTCTACCTCCAGACCCTTCTCATCGTCCTCGCCCTGCTGGCCGAACGCGGCGAATATGCCGATTTCGATGCGACGGTGGCCGAGCTGGCGCTGCTGCCGAAGCTGCTGGTTTCGGTGAAGGAAGGCTATGAGGCCGAGGCCGCCGCCCTCGCCAAGGAAATCAAGGACGAGACCTACCACATCTTCACGGGCGCCGGTTCCGTCTGGCCGGAAGCCCACTACTACGGCATGTGCATCCTCGAGGAGATGCAGTGGATCCGCACCCGCCCGGTGCAGGCATCCGACTTCTTCCACGGCACGCTCGAACTGGTGGAGCCGGGCGTCAGCCTCTTCGTCTTCAAGGGCGAGGATGCATTCCGGCCGCTGTCTGACCGGGTGGAGAACTTCGCCAAGCGCTACACGAGCAAGGTGCGCGTCCTCGATGCAGCTTCCGCCAGCCTGCCGGGTATCTCGGCCAAAACGCGCGGCCTCATCTCACCGATCATCCTCGCAACCATGCTCGAGCGCCTCAGCGCCCATCTGGAGGTGCTGCGCGACCATCCGCTGACCACGCGCCGCTATTACAAGCGCGTCGAATATTGAGCTTTGCGGTCCGGCGGAGCCGCCGGACCGCACGCCTGCCTTGCATGCCTAAAGAGACAAAAACAACAGAGAGGAACTGCGACATGAAAGCCAATATGTTCTTGAGCACGCCCAGCCTCGCCGCAATCACTGCCGCCGCGTTTGTAATCGGCGGCATCAGTGCCGCAGCGGCTGGCGGCGCGGCCGTGGCTGATCCCAATGCGAAGGTTGACTATTCCGGCACGGTCAGCGTCCTGACGAAATTCGGCTTGCAGCAGCTTTCTCCTTTCTTCGTCGATGCCGCGAAGAAATATGAGGGGCTTCATCCCGGCGTGAAGGTGGAGCTCATCCAGGAGAGCGACGACAGCGTAAAGGGCAAGACCAAGGCGCTCGTCGCCTCTAATTCTCTGCCGGACGTCTACTTCACTTGGACAGGTAGCTGGGGCGAGAACTTCGTGCGCGGCAAGCGCGCGGTCGATCTAACCCCCGTTATTGGGCCGGACACAGAATGGGGCAAGACGCTCGCGACCGCCGCCGTCTCCGCCTTCCAGTACAATGGCAAGCTCTACGGCATTCCGCTTTATCTCGACGCCAAGTTCATGGGCTACAACAAGAGCCTGTTCAAGAAGGCCGGTATTGCCGAGCCCAAGACCTTCGATGACTTGCTGAGCGCCTGCGCGGCCCTCAAGAAGACCGGCGTCACGCCGATCTCCTTCGGCAACAAGGAAGGCTGGCCAGGGGTGCATTATGCGGGCCAGCTCCTTGCTTACAATGTGCCGCAGGCGACCCTCGAGAAGGACTTCGTTCCGGCCACGGCCGAATATACCGATCCGGGCTATGTTGAGAGCCTGAATCAGTACAAGCAGATCATCGATGAATGCTCGGACGGATCCGGCACCAACGGCTCCTCCTATGCCTCGGCCTTGCAGCAGTTCAGCAACGGCAAGTCCGCCATGTATTATCAGGAGATCATCGAGTTCGATCAGTCGACGGCCGAGGGTGCGCTGAAGCGCGAGGATTTCGGTTTCTTCAAGTTGCCGGTCCCGAAGGATGCCAAGGGCGACGTCAAAGCCATCGAAGGCGCGCCGGAAGGCTACATGATCAACGCGGCCTCGAAGAACGTCCCTCTGGCGATCGATTTCATGCGCTTCGTAACCTCGCCCGAAAATGGTAAGATCCTGTCGGCGCCGCCTTACGGCCAGCCGAGCGCGACGGTCGGCGGCTATTCGGCGGAGAGCATGAACCCGACCGTTGTCGACGGCCTGAAGGTGATCGCTGATTCCTCCTACCTCATGCCTTGGCTCGATACCGCGAACCCGCCGCGCGTGGCGGCCGCCTGGCTCTCCGGCCTGCAGGCGCTGATCGGCGGCTCGATGACCCCGGAACAGGTCATGGAGCGGGTGAAAGAAGCGGCGGCTTCATCCAAATAGGGCCGGCCAGCGATGACCGTCATGAAGCCTGGGCACAGCGGTGAAGCCGTCAAAATCGGCTTTGCCGGGTCGAGCCGGTTCGACAGGAACTGGCTCGGCCCCCTGGCCGCGGTTTGGTCGTTCAGGTGGATCCTGATCGCCTTTGTGCTGATCCTCTGGTTCGTCTACTATCCAATCATCGACAACTTCGTCGTCAGCACGAAGAACCAGGACATCTTCACCGGCGAAACCGCTTTCGTTGGACTGGAAAACTATCGTCGCCTGCAGGCTGATCCGGTGGTCTGGACGTCGATCGTCAACAACACGCTCTATGCCGTCATCTCGGTAGTCTTCCAGGTCTTCGGCGCCTTCGTGCTGGCGGCGTTGATCGAAGGACTCGCCGGGGAAAGATGGCGTCGCTTCTGGCGGGCCGTCTATTTCGTGCCCTCGGCCATCTCGATCACCGTTACCGGCCTTCTCTTCTACTTCATCTATCAGCCTGACATAGGCCTTCTGGATTCGGCGCTGACGCAGATCGGGCTGGCGGGATGGTCGCGCGCCTGGCTCGGCGAGGAACAGACCGCCATCTATGCCATCATCGCCATGAGCCAATGGCAGGGGTTCGGCTATTCCACCTTGTTGTTCGCCATCGCCATCCAGAAGATACCGCGCGATCTCTACGACGCAGCGATCATGGACGGGGCCGGAACCTGGCGACGCCTGTGGAGCATCACCTTTCCGCTGACGCGGGAAATGACGGGCCTGATGGTGATCATCACCATCACTGGCGCCTTCCAGGTCTTCAACGAGGTCATGGTGATGACCGCCGGCGGGCCCAATAACAGCAGCCAGGTCCTCGGGACGTGGCTCTATCAGCAAGGTTTCATCGAAAACGACTTCGGCTACGGCGCGGCGATCGCATCGGTCATCTTCGTCATCACCCTCATGACCGGCTTCGCACAGCTTTGGTACACAAAGAGGCGGAGGGTCGAGCTGTGAGCCACTCCTACCAACCGCGCCAGGCGGAGCGCACGGACTCCATCGCGGTGCTGGCGAAGGTCTGCCTCGTCACCTTCCTCACCAGCCTGGGCATCGTCGTGCTCTATCCGCTGTTCTGGATGGCCCTGAACGGCTTCAAGACCAACGCGGAGATCTTCGGCAATCCGTTCGCGCTGCCGACCGGCCTCAGCCTCACCAACTACATCGCCGCGTGGAACCAGGGCATTCGCAACTACATCGCGACGAGCATCATCGTCACGCTCGGATCGGCCGCGTGCACCGTGCTGGTCAGCGCATGGACCGCCTACGGCCTGACCCGCTCGAAGCTGCCGGGCAAACCGTTCTTCGTCGGCATCGTGCTTGGCGGCCTGATGCTGAGCCCGACGGTCGCCGTCATTCCGCTGGTGCGCATGATGCAGGACCTGGGCCTCTACAACACCTATTGGGCGCTGATTATCCTTTACACCGCCTTCCGCATCCCCTTCACGACCTTCCTGATCCGGGCCTACATGCTCGGCCTGCCGCGCGATCTCGATGAAGCTGCCATCATGGATGGCGCCAGCGAAGGCCAGATATTCTGGAAGGTGACGCTGCCGCTGTGCAAGCCGATCCTGGTGTCCTGCGTCATCCTGCACGTGCTCTTTGCCTGGAACGAGTATCTCTTCGCGATGATCTTCACCAGTGGCGCGGACCTTCAGACGCTGCCCGTCGGCCTAACCTCCATCATGGCGAAGCACGGCACGAACTATGCCGTCGTCTTCGCCGCCATGACGCTCTCGGCGCTCCCCATCGTCATGGTCTTCTTCGCGGCTCAGCGTTTCTTCATCCGCGGGCTGGCTGAGGGCATCGGAAAATAGGGCAAGGTCCATGTTGAAACGCAAACAGCTTATCGGTGCGAATTTCTCCTTTCAGCACCATCCCTTGCGCTGGACCGCCGAAAAGCTCAGCACCATGGGATTCGACCGGATGGAATTCTGGGGCGTCGCCCCGCATCTCGACCTCTTCCACGACAACCGCGCGCGGCTCGCTGAGGTAAAGTCGATCCTCGACGACAACGGCCTGAGCGTTCGCTGCTTCACGCCGGAGCAGGTTCTCTATCCGATCAACATCGCGTCCGGCGACAGCGCCTATCGGGAGGCCAGCGTTGAGCGCTTCATGCGTGCGGCCGATATCAGCGCGGAACTCGGCGCGAGATATCTTTTCCTGACGCCGGGCCGCGGCTTCGAATGCGAAAGCAGGGAAACCGCCTGGGCGCATTCGGTCGCATCGATCAACCGCATCGCGGCGCATGCGCGGTCGCTCGGCGTTTCCTGCCTTCTGGAGCCGTTGCAGCGCCTCGAAAGCAACATCGTCACCAATGCGGATCAGCTCCACGCCTTCTGGCGCGCCCTCGACGGCGACGATGTCGACGTGGTTCTCGATCTCGTTGCCATGGCGACAGCGGGCGACAGCGTCGGCGGTTATTTCGAGCGGTTCGGAGAGCGTATCGCGCATGTCCATGTCGTCGACGGGACGCCCGCAGGGCACCTTGCCTGGGGCGACGGCAACCTGCCGCTCGCCCACCATCTCGGGCAGCTCGGAGCACAGGGCTTTGCCGGCACGCTGACCTTCGAGCCCTTCGGCAACGGATCCTATGCGCTCGACCCCGTCTCCGCCTGGCGGCGATGCCTGGACGCGATCGCGCCTCATCTCGATCAGGCGGACGAAGAATGACGAGAGCCAATCCCAACCTGATCGCTGTTGGCGACAATTGCCTCGACGTCTACCTGACCAAAGGTTTCGTCACCGTGGGCGGCAACGCGCTCAATGTCGCCGTGCAATGGCGACGGCACGGGTTGAACGCCCGCTATTTCGGGGCGCTGGGGCAGGACACGGAAGCCGACATCATGTTGGAGGCCATCGAGGAGGCGGGGCTCGACAGGAGCGACGTAGAAATACGTCCCGGCTCCTCCGCCGTGACCCTGCTTGCCGACGATGCCGGCGAACGGCGCTTCCTTCTTGAATCGCTTGGCGTGGGAGAGGATTACGTTCCAAGCCCCAAACGCTACGAGATGCTACGGCAGGCCGATTGGGTGCATCTCGGTACGAATTCCAGCGAAAAGCTCGTCCGCAGGCTCGTCGCGGATGGCATGCCCTTCAGCATCGATGTTTCCACCCGGCATTTCGAGCTTTCGCTGGAAGGCGTGCCGCTGGT
This sequence comes from Mesorhizobium sp. M2A.F.Ca.ET.042.01.1.1, assembly GCF_003997405.1. Lineage (NCBI taxonomy): Bacteria > Pseudomonadati > Pseudomonadota > Alphaproteobacteria > Hyphomicrobiales > Phyllobacteriaceae > Mesorhizobium > Mesorhizobium sp. M2A.F.Ca.ET.042.01.1.1. The sequence continues at coordinate 26,672 of NZ_RZRX01000031.1, read as the reverse complement.
CTTCGCCTCCGGCCCGGACGATCCGACCGAGGACGTCGAACCGCTGATCGCGGGGTTGAGGGACGCGGGCGCGCGCCAGATCGTGATCACCTGCGGCAAGCGCGGCTCCTTCTATGATGATGGGGGCAGCGTCACCCAGGCGGGTTCGGTGCCGGTCGCCGTTGTCGACACCTGCGGCGCGGGGGACAGCTTCATCGCGACCTTCATCACATCGCGCTTTCTCTCGGACCAATCGGGCAGAGCCGCTCTCGAGCTCGCCGCCGAAAGGGCATCGGAAACCTGCACCCACCTAGGAGGCTTCCCGCAGCCCATCCGGGCGGTCCCGCAATGGCTGCTCGCCAAATATGACGATGTCATCCGCGGCACGCAGAGGACCGGAACATGAATACCATCACGATGCGGCCACCGGTCGTGGCGGCGAAGGCCGATCGCTCCTACTGGCTGCGCAGCATAGAGGCCGACACCGGTACCCCGCCTTTGCAGGGTGCGGCGGACTGCGATGTGGCGATCGTCGGCGGCGGGTATGCCGGCCTGTGGACGGCCTTGCGGATCAAGGAACAGTCGCCTGAAACGCGCGTCACAGTGCTCGAGGCCGATTTCTGCGGCTCCGGCGCCTCGGGCCGCAATGGCGGCCAGGTTCATAGCTGGTTCGCCGAGATCGACATTCTGCGCGCGCTCGTCGGCGAGGACGATGCGCTTATGCTGTGCCGCGCGACCGCTGACGCCATTGAGGAGCTGAACGGTCTTCAGATCTCCGGCACCGTCGACATGGGGCTAAGGCTCGACGGCTGGCTGTGGACGGCGAGTTCGATCGCGCAGGAAGGAGCCTGGGCCGCCGCCCGCGACATCTGTCTCGCGCTTGGCGAAGAGCGCTTCCAGCCGCTTCAGCGCGCGGACATTCTGCGCCGCACCGGCTCGGACGCCTCCTATGTCGGTATCGTCGAGGAGAGGGCAGGGACCGTGCAGCCCGCGAAGCTCGCCATCGGCCTGCGCCAGCTTGCCATTGAAAGGGGCATTGCCATCCACGAGCGGAGCCCGGTCGTCGAAATCGCGCCCGGCTTGCGGTCGCAATTGCGCACGGCCGGCGGCGTGCTTTCCGCCGGCAAGGTGGTGCTCGCTGCCAATGCCTGGCTTTCAGCCATTCCGGAACTGCATCCGTATCTCTATGTGGTGAGCAGCCAGGTCATCGCGACCGCGCCTGCGCCCGACGTTCTCGAGCGGATCGGCTGGACGGACGGCGCCTCGATCTGCGACGCACAGCACCATGTGCTCTACTACCAGCGCACATCGGAAGGCACAGTCATCTTCGGGCGGGGCACGGGCGGCATCGCCTATGGCGACCGTATAGATGACCGGTTCAACCGCGGCGGCGACGGAGGCGCGGACAACATCCGGGAACTGCACCGGGTCTACCCCCAGCTCAAGGACGTGCCGGTGCTTTGCGACTGGAGCGGTCCGATCGATTGCACGGCGGAACACCTGCCTGTCTTCGGACATCTGAAGGACCACGCGAACATCTTCTACGCGATGGGTTTCAACGGCACGGGGATCGCGCAGACCCCTGTCGCCGGCCGCATCATGGCAAGCCTCGTCCTCGGGCGTGATGATGCGTGGAGCCGGTGCGGGCTGGTCGGCATCGGCAAGCGCACGCGGCTTCCGCCCGAACCCCTGCGCTATCTCGGCGCGCGGGTCGTGCGCCGCGCCATCCGGCGAAAGAACGACCTCGAAATTCTCAACAGGAGGCCGGACGCAGTGACGCGATTTCTGGCCGGGCTCGCTCCCTGACTTTGCATGCCTCCGAAATCAAACCAATGGAATGGGAACGATGGCCAATTTATCGCTGAGAAACATTCGCAAGGTTTATGGCGATCTGGAGGTCCTGCACGGTATCGACCTTGAGATTAAGTCGGGGGAACTCATCGTCTTCGTCGGCCCGTCGGGCTGCGGGAAATCCACATTGCTGCGCTCGATCGCAGGCCTCGAGACGATCACCTCGGGCGAACTCGTCATTGATGGCGAGCGAATGAATGCCGTCGCGCCCTCGAAGCGTGGCATCTCCATGGTTTTCCAGTCCTATGCGCTCTATCCGCACATGACGGTCTACGAGAACATGGCCTTCGGGCTGCGCATAGCCGGAATGACCAAGGCCGAGATCGATGAGCGGGTGCGCAAGGCCGCCGAAATCCTTCAACTCGACAAATATCTCGAGCGCCTGCCGAAGGCGCTTTCCGGCGGCCAACGGCAGCGCGTGGCGATCGGCCGCGCCATCGTGCGCAATCCGCGTGTCTTCCTGTTCGACGAGCCGCTCTCAAACCTCGACGCCGCGCTACGCGTCGCCACCCGCATCGAGATCGCCAAGCTGAAGCAGAGCATGCCCGACGTGACAATGATCTACGTCACCCACGACCAGGTCGAGGCGATGACGCTGGCGGACCGGATCGTCGTGTTCAAGGATGGCAATATCGAGCAACTGGGCACGCCGACCGATCTTTACCGCAAGCCGGCGAACCTCTTCGTCGCCCAGTTCATCGGCTCCCCGGCGATGAACATCCTGAAGGGAACAGTCATCGACTGCACCGGGGCATCGGCGCGTTGCCGACTCGACTGCGGCATCACCCTCGACCTCGCGGCGGAACCCGGCAGGCTTTCGAAAGGTGAGGCCGTCAGCATCGGCATCCGCCCGGAAAACCTGCGGATCGGCGAGGGCAAGGGTGCCGATCCGGCATTTGCCGGAACCATCGATCTCGTCGAGCATCTCGGAGAGGTGCAGATCCTCTATGTGGACCTGCCCGGCGTCAGCGAAAAGTTCCTCGTCAAAGTGGATGGGGAGAGTTCCGTGGCACGCTCGCAGAGCATCCATTTCACGGCGCGCCGGCGGGATGTCCATATTTTCGACACCACCGGAAACGTTGTTCGGGTGGGAGCCGGCGCGACAGCCTAACCGACAACTAACTATCCCCGATCGCGCCCGTGCCCAGGCACTTCAGGCGGAATTTCGAACTCGGTTCAGCAAATCAACTTAGCGATAGCCATGGTCGCTACTCGCAGCCCCATTTGCTTCTTCCGCCCAACCCGCGACGCGTGTCCCCGCAACCAATTTTATCATAAATCGATAGCCGTCCAGGTCTGACCCGGGCGGTTTTTTTGCGTTCCGGGCATCCGGCGCCGAGAGAGGCGCTGGGCTAACGTAGGAGTGATAGCACCAGCGAAACCGACGCCCTGGTTGAGCGAAAGTGTTCGTCTGGAATGCGCCCACGTCTAAAAAAGGTCAACGCGTCGTTCAACATCATGAATGCTGAAGGGTATAATGGGTCAGACCACGAGGAGATACCCATGAAAGTCGAAACGAAACTCAGAATTGAACGAGGCGACCTGTGCGTAGCCGACAGGCTGGATGAGGCATTCAAGCTGGTTGCCGGGCATGAGCTACCGGAAGCGGACCAGAAGCCCTTTGGTCGGATAAGAGGCAATGACTTTGGGATGGAGGACGCTGAGCGCGCTGTGGCCATCGTCCGTGGCCGAAGCGCCCAGATGTTGAAGCAGGCAGACACTGCCGATGTCTTTAAGGATCCGACGCTTCAAACTATGTGGGCCGATGGGCAGCGAATGGCGGCGCGGCTTGCTGTGCGGAAGGCAGACGAGTTCATGTCCGCTCTCAGGGACGATGTCGTCGAAGCGACACGTAGCAATGACTAACTCGCCTTTCAAAAGTACTTGGCCCTCGCCTGACGTCTTCGACTTGGCCGGGGGCAATTTACGACCCATCCTAAAGCTCGTCGGCCAGGTCATCCTACCGTGGCTACAACGCTCTCGGCAAATCCGGTCTGCATAGGCATCGCAAGTGGCGAGAATCGGGTATGTCCGCGTTGCTTTCCAATGTCATCGCGACTCCAATCAGCCTTAACTGCATGCCTAGAATTTCGCATACCTCACTGCTCGCCCGTAAGATTTCTGACTTCTGCCGCCTCCGTCTCGACCCGGTGCTCCCGCCACAGGAAAGCGCCCGGGTAAAAGAGTATCTACTTAAGCTGATCGCCCGCTCCGGAATGCCTCCGCGTAAGCCCCGCGGGTATGACTGGGGAGAAATTGGCACTCAATGCGCCCTCGACCACAACGCGATGCGGACCGCCAGGAACGTGATTAAGCACGCGTTGGACGCCATTGTCCGCTATGCGAAAGAGACGCCGAGCCGGGCGATCGTTGGCGCGTCCCGCCGCGCCAACCCTGACCGTCGTCAAGCATTCCGATCGACAGCAGCGGACAGGAACGCATCGACTGCAAGCAGGAAAAGAGAGTTCGCGCCAGCGAAGTGCGAAGGTTCGCCAAACCGAAAGCAACCAGGTATCACACCCCGTGCGATCGAAGAGTTCCCCAAACCTCTTTTCGACGAATTCCTTGACCCACCAACCTTTCAGGAAGCTCTGGAATTCCAAATGCGTCGCCATGGCGACAGCTACTGGCATCTTCATCGCGCGGTTGTTCGAGATGACGAGAACCTCGACCGCTCTACAATTCGTCATTGGCTGCAGGGATCAAAATCGCCGCGTAGCGTAGCAAGCATGGAGGTCCTCGATCGTATTGAGCGTCGATATCGTCTGCCGGCGGGATACCTGAAGTCAAAGCTCCCACATCCGACGCGTTCTGCCTCTGGCCACATTCTCGAAGACGTAGGGTCGGCTGAGCGGCGTCGACTTGCATGGCATTTGCCCGATGATTTCAACGCGCGCCCACGTGAGGAACAGGAAGAGATCTTGGAATGGGTACGGCGCGTGGTCATAAGCGGGTCGACTGACTACCGGCGATTCCAGGCAGCTGCGCTGAAACAGCGCTATGCTATCCGTTTCCCCGGTGTCTCCTATGGCCGGTCAGATGCCGCGAATGATTGCTATCGACACCAGGGCGAACGGCACGAGGATGGTGCTGGATTCGCCGACCCGGACTTGATGTCGGGCGTCATAGACGCACCACCTTTGCTAGCCATGGAAATGGCCGAGTTAATCCGCTTCAAGACTGCGACCCTGACCGCTTTCGGTCTCCAGCGCAACGGTGTCTGGGGCGAGGAGACGGCATCGCAGAAGGTTGAACATCTCGGTTTGATGTTCGGCGCCCTGGCTGCTCATCCGCGCGGGCCTGTGCGCGGCTATGGTGTATCGCCGCAAGATCTAACTTTCGGCCTGCTCGTCTTCCCCTCGGTCTGGGATTGGTATGTGCAATGGCGCGAGAGAAGGCGGGGGTTCTACACTGCGTGGGAAGTGGACATGCTGCGGATTTCCCTCGCACTCACCCGCAACGAAACGGGTTGGCTGAGACAGCATCCTGGCTTGGTATCGAGGGTCCGGCCAATAGCTGGACTGATTTCACAAACTGACATTGATCGTGCTCGCGCTGATTGGGATGACGCCTGCGATATCTACTTCAAGCATGCGTCATCTCGCGTGAAGGAGATTCAGCGTGTTGCGCGAGTGCATCGTGATCCATTTGAACCGATCATGCCGGTGCTCGAGGCGGATAGCCCCGTCGGTGAGTACCGAAAGATCACCGAAGAGGTCCTTCGGCTCATGCCAGATGAACGCATTTATAGGCGGCCCGCTGCGGAAGCCGTCCGTTCATTCCTGATGCTGCGGTTTGGATTGCACCTTGGGTTGCGGCAGAAAAACCTGCGTCAGCTGATGGTCTGTGAACGCGGGAAGCTGCCGCGGTCCGAGCGTCAGCTCGCCGACATGAAGCGCGGTGAGCTGCGCTGGAGTGAACGCGAAAAGGGCTGGGAGGTGCTGATCCCATCAGTCGCATTTAAGAATGCCAACTCATCCTATTTCGGAAGCAAGCCATTTCGCCTGATCCTGCCCAATCTCGGCGGCCTTTATGAGTACATCGAAGCGTACATCGATCGCCATAGGAGGGTGCTGCTCGGAGGGGCTGAAGATCCCGGCACCTTTTTCATCAAAACGGTGAAGGCGACGAGCCGTGAGGCCGCGTACGATCAAAACACGTTCTACGAAGCTTGGCGTCTAACCATCCAGCGATATGGCATCTACAACCCCTATACTCAGCGCGGCGCCATTCCCGGACTTCTTCCTCACGGTCCGCACAATGTTCGTGACGTGCTTGCAACACACATCCTGAAGCAGACCGGCTCGTACGAACAGGCAAGCTACGCCATCCAGGACACACCCGACATGGTGGCTCATCACTACGGCCGTTTCCTGCCACAGGACAAAGCTGCACTTGCCGCGCGCATTTTGAACCAAGTCTGGCAGGCAGCGTAGCCGACTGTTCGGGGCAGATCTAATCTATGAAACGTCGTCGGAGTCTTAGAAGGAAACTCGGGCGTCTGCGCTGCTTGGCAAGATCGAGGCTATGCCGCGTGCTCGGAGCAGCAGTTTGAGATGGTTGGGTGTCCCCGCAACCAATTTTATCATAAATCAATAACCGTCCCGGTCTAACCGGGGCGGTTTTTGCGTTTGAGGTCGGCATGCGCCGACCGCTCCAATGGTGGGCTGGTTTGTCTAAGGGCGCTGCCCTTGCCCCTGTGATCTAATCCGGTTTGACGTTCGTTTTGGCCCATCGCCGGCCGGACGACCGCGAGCTTCGTGGCGGATCAGGGCGATCGCGCAGGCCAGGGCGCCGATGTCCGGACGACAATTCTGGACCGGGAGAGCTATCTCGTGCTTTGCTAGAAGGCTCTCGACACCCTTTACTACCAACATCTGGCGCCCGACCCAAAACAGGGCGGGGGGTGACGGGTGCTCTTTCTCTCAAGCGATAACCGAGAAGCAAAGGTTCGCGTCGCAGCGGGCTTAACAAAGTAATCGACCTTGGCGACCTGGCGGCAGGTGGCCGTCCGTGTCCACCCTTGACAGCCTGCGAGCGGCGACCTCGACTCGGCGTCCGTCATCATCGCCCGGTTCCCTCGTCGACGACATTAGTCTAGAAAATCTGCTTGGCGATGACCACCCCGCAGTGCCGATGCTCGCGGCTACTTTCCCCGCCACACGACGCTCAGGGCGCGGAAGGTGACAAATACTGCGAACACGGTTAACAGCACCATGGCTACCGGCTGGACGACTGGAAAGATGGTTGTCGCATCTTTGCAAGCATCTGGCCCGACCACTTCGCCGGCCAGCCGATAATAGTCGCCGAAGATGCGTCCGAAAGTGGCATCTGCTGGAAAGTGGAAGAAATCATGTGCGCCAACGGCAAGGGGAGACCAGTTGTCCTGGGTTACTTCACTGCAAAGCTTGCCTTCGCCCAGGAACACCCGCCAGAAATGGCCCAACGCAAAAAGTGGCAGGATCGAGAAGAAGAAATAGGCAAGAAGCTGGGCCTTTCGCCCAAGGCCTAGCGACGGTGAAGCATCCCAGAGCCGGAACGGATATCGTTCAAGCCAGGTCGGACCCGAGCGACTAGCGTGCTCGCGCATGACCGCTGCGTTGAGGATGAGCAAGATCGACAGGATCAGGATCCCCCACATCGCAACGATCGAGTCCAGCAGGCCCGGCACGAACGAAAAGCCGACGACGACACTGAGCTTGGGATCGATGTCTGAACCTTGTGTCTGGCCGTGCGCGACAAGGGCGAAGAGATTTGTCGCAAGTGCGAGTGTCAGCCAGAGCTTCTGCGTCGTCGCAAGCGTCATTCCATTGATCGCAGGATCATCGCTCGCATTCGTCATAGGTGCACCAGGCTTCGAGTTCATCTGCGTTCTCCCCTCACAGGTTGAGCAATAGTCCAGCTACCGCCGGTAAAGTGCCTTCGACAACGAGACTTGGTTTGCCGCCGACGGAGACGAAGCTGGCGGTCGAAAGGGCTACGCCGAGGGCCTGTACTGCGGGCGGCAGTGGCAATCCTGCACCGGGCGCTGAAAGGGCCTCGTTCAGTAGCGCGCCCAACTTATCCCTCACCAAGTCATCGAGATTTAACGCCTCGGCGGCGTGCCGCGTTATATCGTTCGAGATGTTGAACTCGGTGATACGCCCCGTAAGCGCGATACGGTTGTCCGCCACTGTGGGGACAAAGTAGGCCACAACGCTGCCATTGGAGCTTGGGACGAATCCAGGGCGCACATGAAAATGCACCTTGGCGCGGAGCGCCGGACTTTCGATCGAAAGCAGGGTGCCGTTGTGCGTCAGCTTGCCGTCAAGGTCGATATGGCGCTTTGTCCAGGCAGCTCCGATCAAGGTATTCACCTTGGCCACAAAGTCGGACAGGTCAATCGTCAACGCGACGGCGACGGGCTGCGCGGGATCATTCCGGCTGGCGGAGATGCCTACTGGGAAATTGATCTCGATGCCTTCGATGGTTTTGGAAACGACGACAGCTGGGAGCTCGACCTCTTTGGCGTATCCCGGCAACAGACCAACGATCATCCAAAGGCATGCAGTGATTAGTCTAACGCCCATTCCCGCACCCCTAGTGCTTTGTCCTGGCACTATCGCCGCTAATTGCCCAGACGTCCGATCGGTCTCAACGCTGCCTAGCCGAATGCTATCCAATCTGCCGCATAGACACTGCCCTTGATCCTGCTCTTGTCAGGCCGGTCGTAGACAATGAGGTGACCGGGCTTCCCATTTCGCTCGACAAAGCACAGACCTTCGGGTTTTTCATTGCCGATCGGCCAATCGTATAACTTCTCGGGATGCTGGATCAGCGGGGTCGCTTCCGGCTTCCAGCGGTAGAGATGAAACGGCCCTATGGCATCGCCCACCGGGCCGGCGATGATCAAAATAGCGCTTCCATTTCGGCCAAGGTCACGAATAGCCAGGCCCCCGAGATCGAGAAAGGAAAGCCTGTAGCTCATTACCTTCAGGTCCTTATCGAGCCTGAGGTGAACGACCACGGCGCTGCTGTCGAGGCGGGGACCTCGAAGGCCCAAAAGCACCTCATCCTCGGTCACTATCAGACCTTCGATATCAAGGCCGTTTTCTTTGCTCGGCAGATCGAGGAACGGCTTGAGATAAGCATCGCGGGCCAGCGCGCCACGAATGGAACCCGCCCCCGTTGTCGGCGCGACTCTCACCTCGCCCAGGCGCGATGCATCGTCCGTGAAGGTGATGCGCGCCAGCAGGTGGCGGCTCGGCCGGGCGTGGATTTTTGATCGAAGCAGGTCTTTGTCGTCATCGTCGGAAGTCATACGGACATGGCAATGCGAGCCGCAAAGCCAGAGCGCCCCTTGTGCGACATCGACCGCTTCCAGGTCGAGTTCGGCACCGCCCTTGCTTTCTCGGGCGCCGGGCCAACGGGCGATAAAGTCGTCAATTCGATACTGGCGAGCCAGCACATATCCGGCCTTATGTGCCGCCAGGCATTCGAACGTGCGCCCTTCGTCCGAAACGGTCCAGAGCAGCCTTCCGTCGGCTGCCAATCCGGAGAGATTATGCAGCAAATCTTTCGAAGCGGCTGCCGCATAGTCAAGTCTTACGCGCCGTGCAGCTTTCTTCGCCATCGCGCCCCTTCAGTTCTGAAATGGAATGGTGCGGCCAGGTTGCTGCGCCTGTTCCTTGGTATAGGATACGCCATGAACCTTGATGCCCCGATCATCGAGCAAGGTGATGATGCCCCCTTTGTTCGAAAGCGCCACCGGCGCTGCGATATCGACGACCCGCGTTGCGCCAGCCTCGATCGTGCCCACCAGCTTCCTACGCTGCTTCTGCTTGTTGGCGATCGCCCAGCCCTCGAGATTGACGGAGACATCGGCTGTGTTGAGCAAGGTAACCGTCTCGTGCTCCGGCGTTTTTGTGTCGTTGACATAGGCGGCGATGATCCGCACCAAACCATCAGGTACCTCGAATGTTGGGATTTGATCCCGCTCGATTGGCGTATGTGGCTCGGTCGGGTGCTCCGGGTCGGGCGTCAAGATGGCGTTTCCCGTCACGTCATCGGTATGCCAGGCCTGCGTCTGAAACTTCATGAAAATTCCCATCCACTGCCCCTCGTCGGGGAAGTTGAACAGCAGCGCGCCATCCTGGTAGACGCCATTGTCCTTTTGAAACTGACCTGGGGGGTTGCCCTGGTTCATGTGGATGTCGTGGATGCCCTGGCCAGGCTTGAAGCCGAAGAACTTGTCGGCGGTGGAGGGCTCGGGTCCCCCGCGCGCCGAAGGCATAGACCATGGCGTTCTCATCGGACATGGCGCGCTGCACAAAGGCGTCGATCTTCTCGTTCAAATCGTTGTCGGGTCCCGCCGCGTCAAAAGGCAACGGCTGGAATTCCCACGGCTGGCCGATGTTGCCCCGGATAAAGTCGATCGCCATGCCGCCCGGGGCGGATGGCAGCGTGTGTAATCCTGGCTCCAGTCCGGCAAGTCCGTCGGTAATTGGATATTCGAGCGGCGCGCGGATGAGGAACGCGACCTCGCTGCCGTCGCCCGACTCGACATTGATAGCAATTCGATATTGCTCGCCATTGGCGGATATCAGCACCTGGTAGTGTTTGTTTTTCTTCGTCCCAACCGGTTGTTGGTCGGGCGGCCCTTCAGTACAGCGTAAGGTATCGGCATCGAACATCCTCCACGTTTCGCCATCAGGAAATTCGACCGCATCACGACTGTTTGGGGGCGGGTTCCTGGCCGTCGCCCCGCGTCGGGCCTACTGATCGAGAACTGTATATTCGAAGTAGAGATCGGTCGCGGTCACGTTGGCGATGAATTTCTGCCAATCGGCTTTGACGGCTCCATTTGGCAGCGCCGGGTCGAAATCGGTGTCCGACTTGAACAACCGGCCACCTGTCTTTACCTTGAGCGCGTCTTGGATGGCCTTAAGTGGATGCTCCCAGGGTGGATCGTTCTTGGTCATCGCCCAGTCGGTGTTGGCAGGGATTACGGCGACGAATTCTCGGGCAAACGCGCCCTGAGCCATCCAGTCGAGATTGGCATAGTCGCTATCGGCTCGGCCCTTGAGCGTGGCATTGTGGCTGCCATGGTGGCCGACCTTATAGAACACTGTGCGAGCCAAGAGATCCTTCACCGTCACGGTTCTGGCCGCGGTCTGTCCCTGGGCTGGGACCTTGAACGGTGTATTGGCCCATGACATCCAGGAACCATATTGGGCATCGCCCGGAAACAGGAGCACCTTACGGCTGTTGGTCAGTTCGATGGCAACGACCAAGCTTGAATTGTTGAGTTCGGTGTTGATCTTGTCGGCGAACCATCCTGCGGCCGCGAGCCATTCGACATTGACGCTTCGCCACTCTTCGCCTTTAGGCGGGGCGAAATGGGCAAAGAAGGCTGCGATCTCATCGGTCCAGCCAGCGCCTCCCTGAACCAGCTTCAAGCCTGTCGCGAACGGATCATGGCTTTCGGCATCTTCGCCCAGAAAGCCAGGATCTGCCCCCAGGAACAATCCTTCCAGTCCACCCTGAAAGCCAAAGGTGAGGCCGTGGCCGGGCGCGGTTCGTTCATACATGCGCGCCTGTCCGGCCGCATCGCTGGCATTGGGCTCGTCCTCGTTGAGCCGGTCATCGCGCGGCGGCCCCAGCGGATAGACCGTGACGCCGCTTACCCCTTTCAGGGTGAACGGGGGTTCGTGTGGCGAAAAATAGCGTGGCTTGTCGACTTTGCCGGTCACATAATCCATCGACTTGGCGACGCTGAGCCCGGCAACGACGGCTGCGCTCCTAGCGGCACCGAACAGGCTGCCGTCCGTCGGCCCAAGAGCCGCTAGAAAATCTGCGTCGGCGCCTTCGAAACCCAGCATAGCGTCAACGAAACTTAGCGTCTTCTGGACATCTTCGACCCCCTCGGCGGCGAGACCAGCCAGCCGCCGACGTGCCGCCAGCAATTGCATGAGCGCCTTGATCTTCATCTGCCGCAATTGCTGCGCCTCGGTGTCTTCAGGATTGGCGGTCCAGCCTAGAATGACTTCCTCGAACTCGATGTTATCGAACATCGTCTTTCCGCCGAGCTTGGCGATGAACATGTTGGTGTGATCCTGGTGCTCGTGGGTGATCAGCACCGCATGGATGTGTCCGCCTGTCGCAGCCCGGATATCGGCGATAACGTCTTCGATGGTGGCCTTGATCTCAGAACCCGGCTTCAGTCCACAATCGATCAGCAGATAAAACGGTTGGCCACTGTCGTCCCGCATGGCCAAGAGAAAGCAGTCGCCATGCCCTTGACGATACATGCGGACGGTCACCCCACTTGAGGGCGCTTGCATTTGCGGTGCTGGCATCGGCAACCTCCTAATCCCGATGGACGGCAGCGAATGGGTTACTCACCCTGCCAGGGGCGACCGGCCCGTGGAAGGCATCCTGCATGGAGATGGGGCTGCCCAGCAGGAACTGCCTCAGGGCGTCGAGTTCACCGTCATCGCAGATATCCTTGTCGGTACGTGCGACCCATCGGATCTCGCGGGTCCGCGGGTTGACTATCAGCGTGCAGCCGCGGCGAAACGTGAAATCGCCTCTGTTCAACTTGGCAGTCGGTTTGCCCTTGTCAGCCACCTTCTGTTGTTGCGGCTCGAAATAGCCTGTCCGACGCTGCGTAATCTCGATCACCAAGTCGGGCACGAGATTGGTTTTGTTGCCGCGCCGCAACGCTGTGCGTACTGAATGCACCTCGAATGCAGGACGGCCCTTCTTCCGGCTAACGGTACCCGGCACCTTGCCGTCCGCACCGGAGACGATACCGATGGCTTGGAGCAGCTTGGCGTTTTCCGGTCGCGCCAACCACGCATGCACCTTACTGGCGTTTTCTTGCATCCGGTCATAGGCCATTTTTCGGTCTATCTCGTTATCGAGATCGGGCACGATCCCCGGTGGCACCGCTTCGCCGAGATCGGAACTGCCCTCCTGCAGGACCAGGCCCTCGAGCGAGACATTGCGCACCGCACGCGGCCGGATGCCAAACAGGGAGAATGATTGCATCATCGCCGTGCGGTAATTGTGCTCGTCTACCGGATAGAGGTCGGTATCCGCCGTTATGATAGCCCTGAGATAATCCCCGAAGGTGACGTTGACAGGCGGACAATAGTCGAGCGCCCGGATGCACATTTGAAGGACGTGCCCCGATGTCTTGGCCGCCTCGTCTGCCAAGCGGTTAACCAAGTCGGCGTTGAGTTCGCCAGCGGGAAGCAGCCCCGAGCCCTGCGAGGCGATGCGCAGCAGGTCGACGATCCGAGACTTGTACATCTTGAGGAAGGCGTCAAAAACGGCGGCCACCAGGATTGCGCCACGCTCATGCGGTTCATCCGCATCCCGCAGATAAGATGGATTGGGCTTGTAGCGCTGCCAGTTGCCCTTGCCGTCCGTGTAGCCCAAAGCATCACGTAAGGCCGCGCCGCGACGCGTCGCGCGGCCGAACTGCTGAGCCAACTGTGCCAACATATTCTGCTGCTCAAGGTCGCCGCGCGTTCGCCCGATCTGTTCCTTGAGCACATCGGGATTCGAAAAATGCTGGAAGATCGCCACGATGTCGGCAAACCCTTCGTGCAACCCAAGTACGTCGGGATTGGTGGATTCGGCAAAGCGCCTGTGCAAACCGTCAAGCAAGGCGTGGGTCACCTCATGGGCGATGACGTCATGCGACAGGCAGGTGAAGACCGTAGTTCCTGGCGCAATGTCGGTGGAATTGGCGGCAACCTGGAAATAGCCGAACAGCACGGCCTTCTTATCTGGGTTGTAGTAGGCATTGGCCTCGCGCAACGCATGTGGATAAAGTCGAAGCCTCGGCACATACTCAACACTACTGTCCGGCAGCTGCCGCGGCGCCCACAGCGCCGAACGCCCCAACGCTCGCTCAAACTGATCGATGGTGGTCATCGCCACGGCGTAGACCATCTGCTGGTGAAATTGCGGATTGAGCTCCGAGGGGTTCAGTCCATCCTGAGCCAGGATAAATGTCTCGTTGAGATCAACCGGGGCGTAGTAGCATCCGCTCGCCGGGTCAAAATCCACCACTTCCAGATAATTACCGACCGGCCCCAGCATCCGTGTGGGGCTGAGCACACCCTCAATGGCCGGATTGCTCTCCCATGGCACCATCAGAGTCAGTTCATTGAGCCCAACCGTCTCATGCTGGGCTGCGAGACTCGGATCGATCGCGTAAACGCGCAGTCGTCGGAATTCTGGCGAGCGTCTGACCATGGATTCCCCTCGTCAATCCAGCCGACGATAATACTTTCACAAAACTGAGATCGCCGCAAACTCTTCGCGCGCTACGAACCTCTCATCGATTAATTCGAACGATCTATCTAGTGTCCTGCCATAGGCTTGATGCTACGTTTCGGCATCACCCACAACCAGCATCCGATAATCTTGCCTATGCGCTTTCCCTATTGGTTCGGTCGTCCACTATTCTCTTGCGTGTGCCGAACCCGGCTGATCTGGATTCGGCCCCATTCCGGCCGCTCTAGAGGAGACTTAGCGCGTCTTTAAAGGTAAGCGCTTGTTTTTATATCTGTGGTTACCGTCGCTCGCTCTCAGTAGCTGGGCGAAACCAGTTGACCAAAATAGTGGATTTGAAGTGGAAGCGGGAGAGGGCTACCGCCAATACAGCGCTGTAACCGAGTTCGTCTGTTGACAGGACTTCGCAAGGCAGGGTCGACAGGTTCAAAATCCTGTCCCCGCAATCAATTTTATCATAAATCAATAACCGTCCCGGTCTAACCGGGCCGGTCTTTGCGTTTAGAAGCACCGCCGACCGGGGCGTCGAAGTTGTCTGGGATTCCTGGAAGCCTCTCGAACTGTCTGGGTTGCGCCTCAGCCCTAAGATTGAGCGATAGAAGCATCGACCCGGATCCGGACAATGGCGTGCAGCCCCATCAGCCGAACCTCTACCGGAAGCACCTCCCGTCGATCGACATCAACCGTGCGCCAGGACCGGGCTTGGCGCACCGGCTGGCGGGGATTGCCGCGTGGGCGTGTGGCTGCGGCCGGGGTTGAAGATAACGGGACTGGCGCAAGAGATATCGGAGCGGGTCGCCTCCGACTATCTCTGTCAGCCCTTGGTTCCTGCACTATGTAGCCCGTACCTGGTTACCCAGGACAGAGGGGCAAAAGTGGAAATAGGGACCTTGGTGTCACCCGACCCGCCGCAGCTGCACATAGTGATGAGGCAGTGTAACCGCAAGATTTTGGCAAACCGTGCGCCGACCGGTAGCAATCTTTTCACCGGAGATCGTCTCGGCTCCACCGACCATCCGAGTCGAGGGCGCGAAGTGGTTATCGACTGCGGGAGGTTAGCAGGCGACACGCGATTTCCTCGCTTCCCCAACGGGTGGCAAAGGTGTCGGACACCTCGAACCAGCTTCCATCATTGCCTGCACCGTGATGCTCGCCCATGCACGAACATTCGCACTCGTGCCCAACCGCATTCTGGCATGCTGGAGAGCACTTCTCTTGCTCTCGATAGGGCTGAATTATGTAGACCTTTCCGAAGTGGGATAGCGACCTCTCGACGAAGCCGTTGAACCACGCTTTTGGCAGTTTCCAATGGTTCTGTCTCTGATCCCAGGTTGGCCTTACGCGCCCAAGCGCCCCGAGCCAGGCGCGGTTGTTTGTTGCGTACGGAAGTCTGACGAGCAATTTCTCACCTTTGCCGGTCTTTCGCCAAGCTACCGGGATGCGCTTTTGGTTCCAGACGTAGTCGACAGATAGAGTGCCTTTGGACATGACCTAGCAAAGCCCCTCGCATGGAATGCCGTCCTTGTCGCGGTCCAACTTGCCGCCCCATGAGCAATTGGCCAGATACCACCTCGCTTCTTCGCACGAGCTGACTTGCGAACAGTAGCGGCGCGGCTCGCACGAATAGCTGCTTTGCGCGACCTGCCGACGGCTGATGATCCTGAGCGGCTGGCTCGACGGCGCTGCGCCGTCGGCGTGCGAGGCGCGCCAATCCCACGGCGCTTCGAAGTTGCCCACCCACATGCCCAACTTCGCTGCCTTGGCCTTCGCCTGCTGCGATGCGTAGGTGCCATGGCTGTAGCGCGGCCAATCAAGCGCCTGGCCCTGCTCAACCATCCAAGCGGCCACACTGGCGCCGTCGGCGCGCCGGCAGTCGCCGACGAAGCGGTGATACTGATCCCAGGTCACGAACGTGCATTGGACCGGCCTCGAGGCGGCCAGGAATCCGTCCAGCGCTTCCGCCGATCGCCGGCCGCACGGATATTCGAAGCCCTTGGCGTCGTCGCAATACTGGCGGCTCTCCGGCGCGTGGATGCCGTTGAAGCGGACACGCTGGCCGTGGATCTCGATCGTGTCGCCGTCGATGACCGACGCGACGCCGGTAATCGGCTCCATTGGCTTCGGCGTGATGAGGTTTTGCAGGTTAATTTCCGGCAGCGGTGCGCTCTTGTGCATGACAAACTGCGTGACCAGAGCGGCGACCGCCGCGACCGTCACGAAAATCAGGCGTCGCGGTACGCTCGCCCATCGGCGAGCGCGTGAGCGCCTGGCGCCGGACCTATTCCGCCACTGTTCAGATCGATTGTCGTACCGAGATGACTCCACTGGCCGTCACTTTCGCAGCCGATGCCGTCGTGATCCCCGTCAAGCCGGTTCGGGTCAGACCCGCTAACCGCCACCGGACCTTGAACGACGGGATTGTTCCCTTTGCCGCCGGCGCAATCCAAATCACCGCCACGAGATCCAGAGCCGTTGCGATACCGCGCCACGATCGCGACGGACCGGGCACCGTCGCCTTCAATGTGTGTGTTGTTGCTGTTCGGGTTGAACGGATCAACCGTCTGCAAGAGACTGTTGGTGTTGTTGGCGTCCCCTGACGCCAACGTCATCGTGTCGTAGTTGTTGAGATAGTCAGCCGCGCAGCCCGATATTGAGAGCGTTGCTGCAAATAGAAGCAGCCGTTGGCGAAACATTTGCCCATCCCCCGCCCCCAAATTGGCATAGTAGGGGGCGTTTCGCAATTCTCTAATAGACGTTCGTCCGCGTGCAGTTAATTGGAGCATGGCTCAAAGCAGCTTGATCGGCTCTATGAGCGAAGCGTTGTCGAGGCTGCTTGTTTATTGCAGCAGCATTCACCTCACGTCCGACGCGGTAGAACTGCAGCCGGTCATCAATGTCGTGACTGAGAATGCTTCAACAACCGTCCCGGTCTAACCGGAACGGTTGTTGCCTTCAGGGAAGGCTATCCTCATTTTTGCCGCAACGGCGAAGAGTTTTGAAACGCTTCAGGTGGACAGGGAGTGGCACGGCACGAATTCAGCGGCCGGGCCACTAAAGAAGTGACGTCTGAGTTCCGGTAGCTGTTCACGCGCCTCGGCAAAAGCACGGTCACGCATCTCGGAAATGCGAGAGGCATTGTCCAGGGTGTAGCGCCCCTCCGGCGCGATCTGGTCGATGCGCCAGATCGCTTTACGCTCGTGGACATCGCCGGTGATAATCTTTGCGGTGCCGAGCGCGCTATGCGCTTGACCTGCCATGAAGAGGCGGGCAACCGAAGCGGCCATCGGCAGTTTACCCCTTAGCATGGGAAGGTTTCCGGGTTCGGAAATCGTGCCGATCGACAATATCTTGAGACTGTCCCCCGGCCAGCCAAGCATCCCGGTCGCCTCGATCGCGGCCACACCGATCGGATTGTTGGCCCAGACGCCGCCATCGACAAGCTCGACCGCAGATTCCGTCATATGCGGCTTCAAGAACGTTGGAGCGGCGGCCGTGGCCATCGCGGCGTCGATGGCGGGCTGTCTGTAATCCGTCTCGAGCCTGGGGTCATGTGCCGTCTTGTAAATGTAAACGCGCTCCAAGACGGGATGCCAGGCGGGGATGACAAGCCGCGTGCGACTTTCGCCCAGCTTGCGAGGACCCAGAACGTCTTCGAGGGCGCGTTGTAGGGGCGCCGAGGAATGCTTGGTGACAACGAGGTGCGCCAAGCTGCGCAGTTTCTGGCGAATCCAATTTTTGAGTGCGCCGTGTTCTTGGCCGAAGATTGCCGGACCTTGCTCGATATAGAGCCTGAGGATGTCGCGCGCCGACAGACCGAGGCCGAGCCCGATCGCGATGATGCCGCCGGTCGAGGTGCCGGCGATGAGATCGAAATATCGCCCGATCGGATGGTCGAGATGCTCTTCCAGACGCGCCAGGAAGGCGGCAGGAAAGACGCCGCGTATCCCCCCGCCATCGAGCGACAAGATACGGTAGAACCGATCTCCGCTTGTGGGTTCTGGCAAGGGCGCACTCATGCGGCCTCCTCATTGTCGTTTTCGCCGGGGTGCATGCCGCCACCCTTCCAGTCGTCGGAGACGAGCCACTCCTCGAAGTAGAAGAGCCACAGGGCGGTCCAAGGCACGATCGTCTGGTCGAGCCGCATCCACGACTGCCATTCAAAGATGCGAGGCAGATAGAGACAGAGCCTCGGCGGCGTCTGTTGATAAAGGTGGGGGATGCGGCGTTCGCCAGCGAGGACGTGCAGCTCCGGTGCCTCAACAAAAATCCGCGGCACGCCCCCTTGCTTGAAGTCGATCCGGATGCCGTAAGCCCGGCTCAGTGGCGAGGGCGACGCGCTGTAACGCCAAGTGATCACCCCTCCGCGGAGCCGGCCAGTTCCTTGGCTGACAGGATTGCTGCGCAGATTGATGAATTGCTGCGCCGCTGTCAGAGGCTTACGTCGTCCGATCAACATGACTTAGCCATTGCTTCCGTAGAACGTGTTGGCCCGTACTGCGGTCGACGCCGGCAATGCGCCAACGCTCAGGCCGACCTTGGGGGCGAGGTACAGATTGCCGCCGCTGCGCGCCGCAGTGACGCGATTGGTCAGCGAGTCCATGGCCGCAGTTGCCGGACGCGACCCGAACAGCCCCTTGAGCGCTTCGCCGAGCCGATCGAGGCCGCTGACGGCCACCAGTTGCGCCAGATCCGCGCGGAACGCGCGATGCCAGCGATAGAAGCTCTCGGCCCGCTCCGGATGGCGGTTCCACTTTTCGGCGAAATTCTCGCCAGCGGTGGTCTCGTTCCAGATGAACCACTGAGTCCGCCCATCGATTTGGATGGCCTCGACCGTGTCGGGCATGTGATCGATGACATCGAGCACAAGCTCCAACTCGTTCTCATACTCATGATTGCGCACGCACCATTCGTAGCTGCGTGCCGCGAGCGTGGTAACGATCACCGATAGCGGCGCCAGATCGGGCTCATCGACAAACATGATATCGCGATGGCGCTTGGCGATCTGGACGGTGCGCCGCAGGATGCCCTTGAAGCCTCCCGCCTCCGGATAGGGCTCGATGCTGGCGTGGCCGCCGTCCTTGGCAATGCGCTTACGTAGCCGGATGACAGGGACCAGCTTGGCGCGCTCCTCGAACAGGCGCTTGTAGCCCTTCGGATTCGAGGGCTTCCAAGTCTTCAGCGTCTTGTCTGGAACCAGCTCGCCACCTGACCGGCAGCCAGGGTTGGGGATCGAGGGGGTAATGTCCATGTGGAACTCGTTGGCGTAGCTGAGGCGCCAGCACCGCGACATCTCTTCAAGAAGGGGCGCGTAGTTGCCATTGGCGCGCAAACAATCGCCGATGGCCTTCTTGAGTGCTGCTGGCGAGATCGCCACGTCGACATTGGACACATGGGCCACCAGGTCGACATCATGCTCGTTGATGCCGACCGGGCGAACTGTAGTGCGCAGCGCTGTCGAGCCCTGGAGATAGATCGAAATGGCGCGCAGCACCGGATCGTCGGAGCCGGCAAGGCAGGCGCCCACGCCTTCATAGCGCTGCCGGGCGAGGGCGAACTGCGCGTCGGTGAGCTCTAGTGACTGGCAGACCAGTTCGAGGACCTCCACAATCTGGGTCTGGCGTGCCTGAAGCTGCGGATCGAGGTAATTCATCGTCTTTCCTGCCTTTTTCGAATATTCTCGGCCTGGCTCGGAGCCTAATGAGTCGGCTTTCCGGGCATCTGTTCGAGAATGCCGGGCAGGGGGCGCGTTTCGGACTCAATTCTTTTCAATTGAGACGAATTTTTTTGTCCGAAGTCGCGTAGCACGTCGGCATAGGATGGCAGTCAGGCCATGAATGAAGCGAGCGCTCCTCTCGCCGGCGACGTTGGTCAGCCGGAAAACGGGCACCTTGCCGCTGAAGAGGTGCTGAGAAAGCTCGATTCGCTCTCGGCGGCCGAACGCAAGAAGCTTCGCCTGATCGAGGAAAGACGGCGCGACGGCACGGATTTTGGTCCTGGGATGCTCTATCAGGAGGCCCTTTGCCAGGTGATCGTCGGTGAACGGCGCTGTCCGGTCGAGGCGTCCTTTATTGCCTTCCTCGCGCAGTCGATGCGGAGCATTGCCTCGCATCGACGCAAGGCTCTGTCCCGCCAGGTTCCCCTCAGCAGAACCGACAGCTCCGGTGTCGTCGTCGAACTGCAGATTGCCGCTGACCAGCTCGATCCCGAACAGACACTTCTCGAGAAGGAGGCCGCGGATGTGGTCGATGAAGTCTACAAGCTACTTGAGGGGGACGACGAGGCGCAGTTGACGATCATGGCGATCGTTGATGGCAAAAAGGGCAGGTCGCTGCGCGACGAGCTCGGCATCACCCAGTCAGGGTACGACTACATTATGAAACGGATCAGACGCGCAGTGGCCAAGAAATATCCGAAAGGATGGCCGTTATGAGCAGCAAGCGCAAATCGGTCGATGAACTTCGGGACTTGAGCGACGCGATCGATGAATCCATTCTCGCGGCCTCTGATGATGAAATCGAGGAGGAACTGGCTCTGCTAGGTCTGGATCCCACGAAGGTCGCTGTCGAGATGGAAGCTTTGGCGCAGGAAGCCAAAAAGATGGCGGGGCGGTTGCGTCTTGAACGGGCCAAACAGGCGGTGGCCGACTTCCACAGCAAGCCCACGACAACCCGTTTCCCGGATCGGGCGGCGCTACGCAGTAAATTCGATCGGATGCGTTCTGGCGGCGACGGCCAGAGCATGACGATGGCTGCGCGCAAAGGCAAACATCTCTCTTCCGACGACGAAGACGGCGCCCTCGATGATCTCGCGCAGCTCGAGGCGCTAGAGGCTGAGGATCCCGAGGCGCCGAAAGAATGACGCCAGCAGAAAGTTTGCTGCAATCGCTCGGCATCGCCCCCAAGGACATCGATCTTGAAGCCATCGCATGGACACAAGGAGCTGCCGTCAACTATCGGCCGCTCAACGGCTGCGAGGCACGCATCATTGGCTCGAAGCGAAAGGCGGTGATCTCCGTCAACAGCCGCAGCCCTGAACGCCGCCGACGTTTTTCACTCGCGCACGAGCTTGGGCATTGGCACCACCATCGCGGCCGCGTGCTGTTTTGCGATAAGCACGACATAGGTAATTATGCGAGTTCGGCGATCAATCCGGAGAGGCAGGCCGATTCATTTGCTTCTGATCTAATCCTGCCGGACTATCTGCTCACGCCGCGACTTCAAAAAATCAAGAAGCCGACACTCGCTGCCGCCCGGCAGCTCTCCGACGAGTTTTGCGCGAGCCTAACCGCGACGCTTCTTAAGATGACCTTGTTGAACAGATTCCCGATGGTCATCGCGTGCTACAACAAGGCGATGCAGCGGCGCTGGTTCGAAAGAGCGCGGATGATCCACCCGTGGTGGATGCCGGTGCAGATGCTGGATCCGCAGACCTTCACCGCCGAAATGCTGCTGCAGGGCGCGACCGAGCAGAATTTTCCGCGCAAAATGCCAGCCGAAGCCTGGTTCGATTTCAGGGGCGCGGATCGCTACGAGGTATCGGAGCAGTCGTTTCTCCTGCCAGATGAGGAGATTCTCGTGGTCCTGACTCTGCCGGACGAAGCCGTTGCTTGATTTCGTCGGTCTCCTTCCTGCGGTACCTGTTGCCGGGACGATCGCCCCCTGCGGAAAATTAGTGTCAGTGCTGTCGCGATGGGGTATGTGCATTGCTCATCTGCGCTTATCTCCCGCCTCAATGTGCATTCCGCGGGGGTCGAGGCCCTCGCGCTGAACGATGCAGATGACCGTTCACGGTCCGTCGTTCTGCGCGACGACGTAAAAGTCTGCGCTCTCTTCCAGCTGAATTACGCGCGCTCGCGATAAAGGCTGGGATGTCAGAATCCGTTTGTGAGAGCCCTGATCGACCACTGAGTCAGGGTTTCGAGTCGGTAGACCGCTACATTGTGAGACCCACTATTGAGGAAGCATTCTTCTGCTATCGGCGATGGTCTGTGGGAACGCAAACGTCAAACATCACCTGGGGCGGCCGACAAATATCTTGACGGCCTTTGAGCGATCAATCATTTTTCCGGTGGCCTTGAGAGAACCGGCGCCGGGCACCAGGGAATAAGCCGGATGATAACCGACGATGGGGGAGCCCTCACGTCGTAGACAACGAGCAGCGCAGCTGCCCAACAAAACTCTTTGAACATTAACCTGCTCGCGGCGTCGCCCACGCGCGTCCGCAGCGCAAATGGAATTGGAAGAGGTTATGTCCAGATTTGTTGAG
The DNA here is from genome assembly GCF_003997405.1 of Mesorhizobium sp. M2A.F.Ca.ET.042.01.1.1. NCBI lineage: Bacteria > Pseudomonadati > Pseudomonadota > Alphaproteobacteria > Hyphomicrobiales > Phyllobacteriaceae > Mesorhizobium > Mesorhizobium sp. M2A.F.Ca.ET.042.01.1.1. Next base: position 4,289 of record NZ_RZRX01000031.1, on the reverse strand, counting down.
TATCAGGATGGCGACGTTTCCGTGACCTCACGCAAGCCGTTGAAAGGTACCTTGGAGTTGGTGGGCGAAGAAGATGAGCCTGTCTATCTGACGCTGGATCAATTCGCCGCTGAATCGCTGATGGGTGCGCTTGCCGAATTTCTCATCGAAGGAGAAGGCGGAGCCACCTCTCAAGTTGCGATTGGGCGAGGCTAACGGAAGCGCGCCGCCGCTAGACCTGTAGCATGACTGAACGGAAAGGAATTTTTACTTGGCAAAATACACCTATCAAATTTCGATCGTCGAACGCGGCCGAACGCAAGAGTGGCTGGACTTCTGGATGGGCGGAAAGCCGTCACCTGAACTCCGTAAAGCCAACAAGAATGGTTCGCTCGGTCGTACCGAGCTTGTAGAAGCGGCAAATCTGGAGGAGGCAATTGCCATTGCTAAGCACCGCAATCCTGATTGCGTGGTGATGCGCCAGGGAAGCAGCAAATTGGGGTAGAAGATAGAGAATGCACAGCACGGACCGCCCGCCATGCTGGCACATGACAAGAACGGATGAGAGGACCGATCGCGGCGGCGCTGGCTCTGGCAGCTTGGCAAATGCCCTATGCGCCTACGGTCCAAGGCGACGGCACCATATGGCCTGCGTACGTCTGATGCATTTGGGGTAAGACATTCTGGAGCAATGCCGCAGGCCCCGTCCTATGACGGGCCGTCAGAAAGAATCCTTTTGCAAGCTACCACTGGCGATTGGACCCCGCAGGATTTGACTGAAGCCACCGCGTTCGACCGAAGACGCTATGAAAAGGCGCCTCGCAGCTCTGCTCGCTCCTAGATAGGCGCGAGAGACATAGCGCCGTCGCGCGCCCTGGCTCAAATACTCACCCGAAAGGTCAACTTGATCGACGTGGATGAGGATGACCGTGTCAAATTGAAGTCCCGCTACGTACTCGGGCATGCTGAATACGCACCGGCTTTTAGCATAACGAAGTTCCCTAAGATCCTCTCTAGAGGTAACTGCCACCATTTTCTCTTTTGTTCGGCCCGCATTTCGGTAGGTGTCAAACAGCTCCTCATTCATGCATAGAATAGCAACCTGACTACCTCCGCCATCCAGCGTGCGGGCAATGCTGCTCGCTTTATTCAGCGCCTCGTCGATAAGCTGTATGTTTGTGTCGAATTCGGCGACTACGGGCCGGTCCCCATCGGTGGTGCTGGAAGTCGCTCCATATGTTACGAATTCCCCTTCCAAGTCGATGGCTGGGAAAGACGCGTCCAGATCGCTTAGAAAAGACGCTATCTGCGGGGTGGAACGATATACCTGCTTCAAGTCGACAGGAACCGACTCTCCGACTCCCGGGTTTCTGAAGCGATCCAGACCGCCACCTAGGGCAGCGTCATTTGTACTTTGCTTAAGGTCATACGCCATAATTAGCGGCCACCGACCGACATGTTCAGCCCTCGAAGCGAAAAGGTTTTGCAATATCATCGCCTCTACTCTTGTAAAGTAATGGTACTCATCTACGAATATTAGATCGAACCCCGTGATGTCTCGCAGCTGATTCCACTCGTGAGTTGTCAGATACCTACCAAAGTCTGCAATCATCTGATCCATGCTCAGTAATCGCTCGTTACGAAGCCGTCCTTGGTATGACTCATGTATCTCTAAAACGACTTTGCGATCGTCAGGCGAGGGGAGTGACATCTGCCAGGCCTCCCGGTTGCCGTTGATGTACTTTTCCGAGGCAGGAGTTCCTTTGCGAATATTCTCAGCATCGAGCGAGCAAGCGAATTCGTTCATCAATTCTTCAACGAGAGCGAGACGCATTTCTTGACTCTCGATGCGTGATGCCATCGCGGGAGAATCTCTTAGAATGCCAAGCGCGATTCGTGGGCTGCGCTTCACCTCCTCAATGGCATCATGGATCAAAAGGCGCTGCAATTCTCTCCCGTCCCGCCCATCGAGTGACAAGGGCTTCAGGCCCTTTCTTTCATAATTGAGCTGTTCCTGGGCGAGTTCATACAGCGTCCCAATCCACAGCTTGGGCCGCCCCGCTGGCGTCTTGAGGCCAGTCCATCTCTCGGAGGGGTCGAGTGCAAAAAACATGCCGCGCACGACTTCGTGTGCCAGCGCGGCACTATGTGTGAGGAATGCGAATGTCTTGTCGCCGCCCGCGTCGGCGTCGGCATAGAGATCCTTCAAGCATTTTACTACCATCGCCTGGGTTTTGCCGGTCCCGGCTGCTCCACGCAATCTTATCGGCCGATCGTGTGGTTGGTCGACAAACCGAATCTGCTCGGCGCTGAGCTTGCGCTCGTACCAGTCTTGCAAGGTTCCACTGCCGGCGAGGTCAACCCCCAACGGCGCGCTCAGCAAGATGCCAAAGTTGCCTACAACTTCTGACTGCGGTGCCTCTTCCAGTAGAGCCTCCAGGAGGCCTTCAATCGAAGCCTTGAAGCCGGCGAGATCAATTGGAACTGTGCCCAGCGCTTGGGGCGCATCAGTCACGCCGAAAGCGAACAGATTGGGCGTGCCGCATGGAGCCTGATCGAAGTAAATTCTGTGCGGCATTTTACGGCTCGACGGCTCTGCATACACAGAAAGCAGCGAGCCATCATGGTAGGGCTGCCAGGAAACGGGCAGCGTGATGTTCCTGTCGAATTGCCTCAGGGCTACACGCATGATGCGCTCGAACGCAGATCTTGGCTTTGAAACTCTCGCGAATATTCCCTCCTTTCCTGTTTTGATGACAAGCAATCCTGACTCAAGAGATGCATACTCGGATAAAATATAGGTGAAATTTGAGATCTGCACCCGGCGAAGACCATTAGCGTTCCTTGGTATATTGAAATCGGAGAACCATGAATCTTCTATCAGCGCCGCATCGAGAGCGCCTAAGGCGTCTTCGTCGATTATAACAAATTCAGTACTCATATCTTTTCTCCGGCTACTTTATATACGAGTTCCACGAGCAATTCGGTGGCTGCGTCACATGCGTCTTCGAATTTCTTTGGCATGCCAATGCGAGAGAAGAGAAACGCTAGCTTCTGGGCGACTGAAAATCGTAAGCCGTCTGTAAATCGTCCTATACGGTGAAATGCTTCTGGTTTTCCGTTGATGCGAGCTTCCGTCTCTGACCTGAAGAGCCCATCTGCCCGGATCATTGAAATGGCCCGGAGCAGAATGACGAACCCGTATCCGTCGGTTGCTGGCAATTCGGGAATCAGAACAAAATCAGGAAAGCCCCGGTCAGGATCAAAGGCTTCTTTAATCGCCGACTGCTGGCTCTTCTGATCGCGACCAAGCAAGGTCCAAGCCTGCTGTAGGTCTTTCACACGTGAGCCTGAGCTGTCAAACCCGAGGGCCAATCGAATGCATGCCAGTTGGGATCGAAGTTTGACGTCTGATTTGCCACCAATGGCCGTGAGGATGGCATCAGCATCGGCTTCCGCCAACCAAGCTCGAAGTGCGCCATCGTCAAGCAGAGACAATCCCAGTTCGGATCGCTTGATTCTGCTGTTTAGACCCTCACATGCGGTCTTCAGGTTTCTATCAGCTATACGCCTAAATTGCTCAGTAGCCCAAAATTCTTCGAGATATTGAGCCGCTGGAATGACTTCCAGCCATGTAAAGCGGTCTCCAGTTTTCTTCTGTGCAATGTCGCAGTCAGCTGTAATGATAAAACCATATGATGCCGAAATGCGATCAGCAGAATTAAAACGGCGGATCACGTCACCTTGCCGAATGTCCTCATCGTCGTCGACAAACAATATGTGTCCGCTCATATTGACCCCAACTTGTTGAAATTCACGAGTGTCCCAGTTCACCCAAACTTAGAAAAACCAGGAGCGCTCTGAACACGCCACGCTCCCACTTGGAAGCGCCGCACTGCTGGGCGCCTGATCGCCCATGCGCGGTGACTAGAAGCCGCAAACTGTGGCTATTTATTTGGTTCAGGGTCAGGCTTGTCGAACGCGTTTAAGCTGACTCCCCTGGTGAAGCTCCCGGGCGCTACACCTAGCGCGATCAACTTGCCCCAATCGGCAGCGGTGTCCGCCGCCTCGTTGTCATCAAACATAGATTGCCGCCCATGTGCTTTCCGTTTGCTCTGAGGTAACTAATATAGGCTGGATTCACTGCTAAGAGTTGTGAAAAGGCTGTTTTCCACAACTCTGCTGCTCGGCGAAGGGTACTGACGAAACTGCCATCAGGCGTCGACGAACAAAAAAAGCGTTCTGGGTGCGTCATGGGAATGGATGCCCATCGGCCTAACGGAAACTAATCCGGCCAGAGGAAGCTGTGG
>NZ_RZRX01000319.1:0-5905 GCF_003997405.1 Mesorhizobium sp. M2A.F.Ca.ET.042.01.1.1 | reverse complement strand
CAAGCAACTCTGGCAGGCGCGGCGGCCGTCGGCCACCGTGTAGGTCATCGGCGTCGCCTGCCCGCCCGCCGGCAGCCGCGCCTGCCAGAGTTGCTTGCCGGTGGTGAGGTCGTAGGCGCGCAGATAGTCGTCGACCGCCGCGCCCAGGAAAGCGACGCCGCCCGCCGTGATCATAGGCCCGCCTATGCCAGGAACGCCGACCTTGAGCGGCAACGGCAGCGGCGTCATGTCGTAGACGGTGCCGTTGCGGTGCTGGTAGGCGATGTTTCCGGTCTTCAGGTCGACGCCGGCGACATAGCCCCAGGGCGGCGCCTGGCAGGGGATGCCGAGCGGCGACAGGAACGGCCCCATCACCACCGCGTAAGGCGCGCCATCGTTGCGGTTCAGCCCCTGCTCGCTGCCCTTGGTGTCGCCTGGCGGCGGCACGTCCGCGCGCGGGATGAGCTTGGACGTGAACGCCAGGTAGGTCGGCATGCCGAACATCACCTGCCGCACCGGATCGACCGCGACACCGCCCCAGTTGAAGACGCCGAAATTGCCGGGATAGATCAGCGAGCCCTGCAGCGAGGGCGGCGTGTAGCGGCCCTCATAGCGCAATTTCTTCAACTCGATCCGGCAGGCCAGCTGATCGAACAGGGTGATGCCCCACATGTCGGCGCCGGTCAGCGGCTTCGGATTGAAGGAAAGGTCGGAGGCCGGCTGTGTCGGCGAGGCATGATCGCCCTCGATCGCGCCGCCGGGGGCCGGCACGTCCTTGACCGGAATGATCGGCTCGCCCGTGCGCCGGTCGAGCACATAGAGGTCGCCCTGCTTGGTCGGCCCGACCAGCGCCGGCACGATGCCGTTTGCCGTCGTGATGTCGACCAGTGACGGCTGCGCCGGCACGTCCATGTCCCACAGATCGTGATGCACGGTCTGCCGCACCCATCGCAATTGCCCGGTGTTGAGGTCGAGCGCGGTGATCGAGGAGGAGAACTTCTCGACATTGGCGCTGCGGCCCATGCCGAGCTGGTCCGGCGTCTGGTTGCCGAGCGGCACGTAAAGCAGCCCGAGCTTCTCGTCAGCGCTGGCGGTCGACCACATGTTGGGCGAGTTGTGTGTGTAGGTCTGCCCGGCGGGCAGCGGCGTCGTCACATCCGGATTGCCGGAATCCCAGTTCCACAGCAGCGCGCCGGTGTCGACGTCGAAGGCGCGGATGACGCCCGACGGCTCCTCGGTCGAGTAATTGTCGTTGACCGCGCCGCCGACGATGATCTTGCCGGCGACGATCAGCGGCGCCGAGGTCGAATAGTAATAGCCCGATTTCGGATAAGGCATATTGGCCATCAGGTTCAGCGTGCCGCCCTCGGCGAAGGACGGACACAACTGCCCGTTGGTGGCGTCGAGTGCGATCAGGCGAGCGTCCGAAGTCGGCAGGTAGACGCGCTGCGCGCAGGGCTGGCCGGCGGCGATCTTGGCATCGGCATAATAGGACACGCCGCGGCAGGTCTGGTGCTGGCGGTTGTTGTCGAGCTTGATCTTGGGATCGTAGCGCCACTTTTCCTTGCCGCTCGCGGCATCGATGGCGATGGCGAAGTTGTGCGGCGTGCAGATGAAGAGCGCGTCGCCGATCTTCAGCGGCGTCACCTGATAGGTCGTTTCGCCGATATCGTCGGGGCCTTTCACATCGCCGGTGCGGTAGGTCCAGGCTGGCTGCAACTTGGCGACATTGTCGGGCGTGATCTGGTCGAGCGGCGAATAGCGCTGTCCGAACGGCGTGCGGCCGTAGAAGTGCCACTCGCCGGCCGGCATGTCGCCGCCGAGATTGGCCGCCGCCGCCACCTTTTCGGTGCCGAGCGTGCCGGCGATATCGTGCGGATCGGCGGTCATCGAGTAACCGGCGACAGCGAGCGAGGCGAGCACCGCCAGGATTAGCGGCGCGCGGCCGTCGGGACCGCGCAGGCCCCGCCTTGCCCATGGGGTCAAAAGCCACAGCGCGATGAGCACGATGACGCCGCCGCGCGGACCGAGCTGCCACCAGTCGAAGCCGATCTCCCAGACTGCCCAGCACAAAGTGGCGAGCACGAACAGCGCGTAGAGCCAGAGCGAGGTCGATCTGCGCCTGAAGAGCAGCCAGGCGGTGATCAGGAAGACCAGGCCGGCGATCAGGTAGTACCAACTGCCACCCAGCGCGACGAGCCAGATGCCGCCGCCGCCGAGAATGAGACCGATGAGGAAGAGGACGAGGGAGGTGATGGTGACAGCCAAGACGGTGCTCCTTCGACTGTTGCGCGCATCAAGCAATTCCAGGAAAAGCGTGAAGCGTCTTTCCGTCCGGAACTGCGTCAAACAAGATAGAGCAGCTTGCGGGGTGCGACAGGCCCCGCCCTGCCGGCAGCTTTCCCCTCACCCGCTCCGGCTGTCAAGTTGATCCGGGACACGCGAAACTAGAACAAAACGTAGACAGTTCTGGTCTTTCGCTCCCGAATCACTACATTCGGGGGCGATGTCGGGCTTTTCCGAAGACATGCCTTTTTTCGATGAACCGAATGCGCGGCCGGCTGCGGCCCCGTCCGGCATAGCCGCGCGCGCCATGGCGGCGCGCAGCGGCCAGAACAGCGCGCCCGATTATCTGAAGGGCCTGAACCCGGAGCAGCGGCTCGCCGTCGAGACGACCGAAGGCCCGGTCCTGGTGCTGGCCGGCGCCGGCACCGGCAAGACGCGCGTGCTCACCACCCGCATCGCCCACATTCTTGCCACCGGCAGGGCCTTCCCGTCGCAGATCCTGGCCGTCACCTTCACCAACAAGGCCGCGCGCGAGATGAAGCAGCGCATCGGCCACCTGATCGGCGAAGGCAATGTCGAGGGCATGCCCTGGCTCGGCACCTTCCACTCGATCGGCGTGAAGCTGTTGCGGCGCCATGCCGAGCTTGCCGGACTGAAATCGGATTTCACCATACTCGACACCGACGACGTGGTGCGGCTGATCAAGCAGCTGATCCAGGCCGAGGGGCTGGATGACAAGCGCTGGCCTGCCAAGACCTTCGCCCAGATGCTCGACAACTGGAAGAACAAGGGCCTCGGCCCCGACGAGATTGCGGAAGGCGATGCGCGCAGCTTCGGCAACGGCAAGGGCCGCCAACTCTACAAGGCCTATCAGGAACGGCTGCAGACGCTGAATTCCTGCGACTTCGGCGACCTGCTCTATCACCCGATCCGCATCTTCCGCGCCTATCCGGACGTGCTGAAGGACTATCACCGCAAGTTCAAATACATACTGGTCGACGAGTACCAGGACACCAACACCGCGCAGTATATGTGGCTTCGCCTCCTGGCGCAGCGGCCTCAATCCTCCCCCCCTGAGGGGGAGGTGTCCGCGAAGGGGACGGGGGGGGTCGCCGCAGAAGGCACCGCCAAAACGTCGAGCACTGCCGCGAGGACCCCACCCGACCAGGCTTCGCCTGGCCACCCTCCCCTCAAGGGGGAGGGAAACCGGCGCCCCGCCACCGTAAACATCTGCTGCGTTGGCGACGACGACCAGTCGATCTATGGCTGGCGCGGCGCCGAGGTCGACAACATCCTGCGCTTCGACAAGGATTTCCCGGGCGCCACCATCATCCGGCTGGAGCGCAATTATCGCTCCACCGCGCATATCCTGGGCGCCGCCTCCCACCTCATCGCCCACAATGAGGGCCGCTTCGGCAAGACGCTGTTCACCGACCGCGACGACCCCGAGGACGACAAGGTACATGTCCATGCCGCCTGGGACTCGGAGGAAGAGGCGCGCGCCATAGGCGACGCCATCGAGGCCTATCAGCGGCAGAAGCATAACCTCAATGACATGGCGATTCTTGTGCGCGCGTCCTTCCAGATGCGCGCCTTCGAAGACCGCTTCATCACGCTGGGCTTGAATTACCGCGTCATCGGCGGTCCGCGTTTCTATGAGCGCCTGGAAATCCGCGACGCGCTGGCCTTCTTCCGCGTCGTCGCCAACAGCGGCGACGACCTCGCCTTCGAGCGCATCGTCAACGTGCCGAAGCGGGGGCTCGGCGAAGCCACCATCCGCCAGATCCACGACACCGCGCGCGCCATGCGCGTGCCGATGCTGGAGGCTGCGGCGACGCTCGCCGAAAGCGACGAGCTGAAGCCCAAGCCGCGCGCAGCACTCCGCGAGGTGGCCGCCAATTTCGAGCGCTGGCAGAAAGCGCTGGAAACCACCCCGCACACCGAGCTCGCCGAGACCATCCTCGAAGAGAGTGGCTACACCGACATGTGGAAGAACGACCGTTCCGCGGACGCGCCGGGGCGGTTGGAAAACCTCAAGGAGCTGATCCGCTCGATGGAGGAGTATGAATCGCTCCGCTCCTTCCTCGAGCATGTCGCGCTGGTCATGGACGCCGAGCAGAATGCCGAGCAGGATGCCGTCTCGATCATGACGCTGCATTCGGCCAAGGGCCTCGAATTCGAAACCGTTTTCCTGCCCGGCTGGGAGGAGGGCCTCTTCCCCCACCAGCGCGCGCTGGACGAAGGCGGTCGCTCCGGCCTGGAGGAGGAACGCCGGCTTGCCTATGTCGGCCTGACGCGGGCGAAGAAGAACCTGCACATCTGGTTCGTCTCCAACCGTCAGATCCACGGGCTGTGGCAATCGACCATCCCGTCGCGCTTCGTCGACGAGCTGCCGGAAACCCATATCGACATCGCCGAAGGCGGCAATAGCTACGGCGGCTACGGCAATCCCTATGGCGGCGACGCTTTTGCATCGGGACGCGGTGGCGGCCGGCAGAATCCTTACGGCGCCTCGCGCTTCGACAATGTCGGGGCGAAAGACCAGGGCAGCTTCTCCAACACCTATGCCACGCCCGGCTGGCAGCGCGCCCAGGCCAACCGCACCGAAGCGACCGACCGCAACTGGGGCACCCGCTCCGGCCATCAGGTCGAGCGCATCGGCTATGGCGAGACGGATAGCGGCTACGGCGCCGGCCGGACTAGTGTGAAGGGCCGTACTATCGAGGGCGAGCTGGTCGCCAAATCCGTCGCCGACACGCCATCCGCCTTCAATGTCGGCGACCGGGTATTTCACCAGAAATTCGGCAACGGCAACATCGCCGCCATCGAAGGCAACAAGCTCACCATCGACTTCGACAAGGCCGGCCAGAAACGCGTGCTGGACGGGTTTGTCGCGCCGGTGTGAGCGGTCTCCTCACCTGTACCTTGCCTGGTTCCATTTATGGCCGAGCAGCGACAGGATGATAATTAGCCCGTTGAAGAACTGGACGTAGAAGCCGCTGAGGCCCGCCGCCACCACGCCTGTCTGGATGAACGACACGGTGACCGCGCCGATCGCACCGCCGACGACGGTGCCGATGCCGCCCCAGGTCGGCGTGCCGCCGACGAATACCGAGGCGAGCACCGGCAGCAGATAGCCGTCGCCCGCCGTCGGCCACCAGGTGAAGTTGATCATCACCGAGAAGGTGCCGGCGATCGCGGCGCCTATGCCGGTGAAGACGAACACTTTCACCCGTACGAGCTTGACGTCGATGCCCATCTGCTTGGCGCTGTCGGGATTGTCGCCGACCACCTTCACCTGCGCGCCGAAGCGGTGCCGGTTGAAGAGCAGCGCCGAGAACACGACGAAGGCTATCGCCCAGAAGATCTGCACCGGGATGCCCCAGATCTGGCTGGAGAAGATCTTGTAGGCCGCGCTGTTGGCCAGATTGGTCAGCGCCGTCGACTTGCCCTCGTTGATGATCTGGATCAGGCCACGCAGCAGGAAATTCATGCCGAGCGTAGCGATCAGCGACGACAGCCCGCCATAGACGACCAGCGAGCCGACGAGGAAGCCGAGCAGCGTGCCGGTGACCAGAGCCGCGGCAATGCCGAGGAATGGATCGTAGCCGGCCTGCACCACCAGCGCGAAGACCCAGGA
>NZ_RZRX01000318.1:0-5935 GCF_003997405.1 Mesorhizobium sp. M2A.F.Ca.ET.042.01.1.1 | reverse complement strand
CGGCATCGGCATGATCCTCGCCGTCGCCTCCGGCCAGGCGGCGCAGGTCGCGGCGGTGCTGCAGGAAGCCGGCGAGACGGTGACGCCGATCGGCCGGATCGTGCCGCGTCGCGACGCCGGCGTCATCTACAGGGGCTCGATCGGCCTATGAGCAGGAAACGCACGGTCGTCCTGATCTCGGGGCGCGGCTCCAACATGACGGCGCTGATCGCGGCCGCCGCCGATCCAAGCTATCCGGCTGAAATCGTCGGTGTGATCTCCGACCGCGCAAACGCCGCCGGCCTCGGCATCGCGCAGTCGCGCGGCATCGCCACCAAGGTCATCCTGCGCGCCGACCATCCGAGCAAGGACGCTTTCGACGCCGCGATCGACGCCGCGCTCACCGGCTTCGGCGCCGAGATCGTGGCGCTTGCCGGCTATATGCGCATCCTCGGCCGCGGCCTTGTCGAGAAATGGCAGGGGCGCATGGTCAACATCCACCCTGCCCTGCTGCCCGCCTTCAAGGGGCTGGACACGCATGCGCGGGCGATCCGCGCCGGCGTGCGCATCCATGGCTGCTCGGTGCATTTCGTCACGCCGGAGATGGATGACGGCCCGATCATCGCGCAGGCCGCCGTGCCGGTGATGGTCGGCGACAATGAGGACACGCTTGCCGCGCGCGTGCTGAAGGCCGAGCATCGGCTCTATGCGCTGGCGCTCGGTCTCGTCGCCGAGGGCAAGGCGAGCATGGAAAAGGGCCACACCGTGCTTGCCCATTTCGCCGACGACGCCGACAACGCCAGCTCGGTCGTGATGGCGCCGGACCCGCTGCGCGAGGAGACGGACCTGGAGCAGCTGGCGCGGATCACGCCGTAGAGGCTGCTTCTCGAAAATCGGATAGGCAGCATGCTCGACAAATCCGTCATAGCTGGCTTGCTCATCTCATCTGCTCTGGTCGCCGGGATGCCATGCGCAGCGGCGGCTGACCAGACCGGCAGTTGGACGGTCACCGGCAAATGCAAAAGGTTAATCGTTCGTAACGAGAAGATGACCGACGCCTGCACTGGCGAAGTGACTCAGACAAGGAATGCCGACGGCACTGTCACCTTCCGTTTTTCGGATGGTCGGAACTGGCTCACCTTTCGCGGCAAGCAGGCAACGACTAAGCTGTGGCAAGGGTACAAGACTGTTGTCGACGTCGATGGCGTTTCGTTCGGCAAAGTCGGCGAGGATCCCGAATTCACAACAAAGGTCGGAGGGGCGCAGTGTTCGCTCGGTGCACCCTATCGTGGGGTGGGAATCGTCGGATGCACGGCCACCGTCAGCTTCCAAATGTGGGCGGCCACCGTTGAAACGGACGGTCGGCTTCCGATGCCTGATAGCGAATATATCCGGCCGACTCTGTCCAAGCCCTAGCAGATGGAGGATTGACCATTGAGACCCGTCAGCGGCAGTTCATGGCAATCAAGCAGCGCAGCGATTGATGAGGCATCGCATCCGATTGCGAGCGATGCCGCAACTGCGCGGCTGCGCAAAGCCTGGATGGAGGGGCTCGAAAGCGCACCATTCGCCGCATTCGACATCGAGGCGATCAAGAAGAAAGCCCGCATCAAACTTGGTGGCAATCCTGATCCTGAACAATGCCCGTGAAACAGCTCCTCATCCTGCGCCACGCCAAGTCGAGCTGGGACGATCCGGCACTTGCCGATTTCGACCGGCCGCTTGCCCCACGCGGCTTGAAGACCGCGTCGTTGATGGGACGGGAGCTTGCCCGGCGCGGCTGGCTGCCCGACCTCGCTTTGGTCTCGCCGGCACTGCGCGCCCGCGACACCTGGCGGCTCGTCGCCCAGGAACTGTCCGGACATACGCCGGCGCAGTTTGCCGAGGAGCTCTACGAAGCAGCAGCCGGCGCGATCCTGGCGCAGGTGCGGCAGGCCAAGGCGACGAATCTGCTGGTGATCGGCCACAATCCCGGCCTGCAGCAGTTTGTGTTGCGGCTGGCCGGCGCCGGGTCGGATGAGAGCGTGTTCATGAAGATCGAAGCGAAGTTTCCGACGGCGGCGCTTGCGCGGTTCACAGTAAAGGGCGACTGGGCGAATCTGGATTTCGGCGGCGCGCGGCTGACGCATTTCGTCAGGCCGAGGGATTTGGAGTAGACCCCGAAGCTGCCAATCTTCCGCCGCAAACGAAGGCGGCGGAGCAAGCCGCCGCCTTCGGCGATCCTGAGACGTGAAACCTCAATTGCCCCAGATGCCCTGGCCCGGATCAGGCCAGGCCTGCGACGGCGCCGATCCGGTGGTCATCGAGGTGTCGACATTGGCTGGCTTGGCGGGCTCGTGCTTGCGTACCGAGGCGGTGAGCCCGCGATCGATGCCGGCGGTCGGCTGGTTGACGTTGTCCGCGCCATAGTGATCGCTGCCGGCGAAGGCAGAACCCATGCCGAGAAGTATGGCTGCGGTGGTAAGGACGATCCTGGTCATTGCAAAAGTTCCTTCGTTAAAAGTGTGGAGGTCTTTAGGCGATCGAAGCGGCGTCAGCGGCCCCACAGGCCGTCGTCGTTGTGCCGGGCAATGATGTCGACGACGGTCCGGCTGGTTGCGGCCGTCACCGGAGCCTGGTGATGCGCCGTGCCGCGCTCGCGGATCGAGCTGGTCATCATGTGATCGGCGCTGGCGGCCGGCTGCTTGGCGCCGTCGGCGCCATAATGGTCGCTGCCGGCAGAGGCGCTGCCCATGGCAGCGGCGAGCACGGCGGCCGCGACGAATGCGGTCCTGTTCATCTCAATGTTCCTTGTCCTGTCGTTTCATCGGCGGCGCCTTGGGAGGATGGCCCCGCTGCCGACAAGACCCGGAACAGTCCGGATTTATTCCCGATCAAGATTTCGGCTTCCGCGACCGCTTACCCCGATTGGGATCTCGCAAAATTGCCTGGTCGAACGCACGGAAAAGCCCGGGCCAACGGATAGCCGGCTCCACAAAAACAGAGCGGCGGGACAAGCCCGCCGCTTTGAGTTTATCGAAGATCGGGACCGATCAATGGCTGCCGAAGAGGTTGCGGTCCGCGCCTTGGGTCAGGGGCTTCTGGACATTCGCATCAGACTTCTTGACCGAAGCGGTGGACGACGTGTCGACGGAAGCGGCCGGCTGGTTGGCGTTGGCCGAACCATAGTTGTCCGAGCCTGCGAAAGCGGCACCGGTGGCAACGAGAAGGGCGGCGGCGGCAAGAGCGATCTTGGTCATTTGAGTTGCTCCAGATTTGAGAATTGAGGTTACGGTTGATTGGATCCGAGCCGCTTAGCGGCCCCAGATGCCCTGGCCCGACTGCGGCTGGTTCTGATCAGGCGTGATGTGGAAGTCGCGCTGTTCGAACTTGTCGAGCTTGCGGATCGAACCGGTGATGCTGTTGTCGACCTTGCCCGCGGGAGCGGTCACGGCCGGCTGATTGACGTTGTCGGAACCGTAATGGTCGCTGCCGGCAAAAGCGCCGCTCGTGGCGATGAGGAGGGCAGCAGCGGCAAAAGCAATCTTGTTCATTTCAGGTACTCCAGATCTCAAAAGTCGTGTCCGTCTAGTGGCGTGCCGTGATGGAAATTCGCGTCGCTCGGACCACCCCGAGATGGGTCGGCCCTATTGCCATTTCCAATCACGTAAAGTTGTGAACCGAACCGTTCGGTTCGATCTTGAAATTCCATGAAAGGCTAAGCGGCCAGGCTCTTATCCTTTCATATCAATAGGTTGCGGCGATCACCCGTCGAGATGCCAGTCTGACGGGACCTGCCAGCGTTCACCACGGCTACACGAACCGTCAACATTAATTGAACCGAACGGTTCGGTTTTATCACTTGCACGACCGGGCAAGCGGCCCCGCAGGCATCATGACCGGGATGGCGGCCGCCGGGAAACCGCGTTTGCCTTGCGGGCGGATCGATACTATCGGTTGCCTCAGGGAACCAATTCGGACGCCGCCCGCCACCTCGGCGAAGGTCGGCGCCGTTGGGAGGAAACAGCGAACGAACGATGCGGCTGCTGCTTGTCGAGGACAATCGCGAACTGGCCGATTGGCTGAGCAAGACGCTGCGCCAGGCGAGCTATGTCGTCGACGTCGTGCATGACGGCGAGGATGTCGAGCATGCCTTGGCCGCCGGCGATCACGCTCTGATCATCCTCGACCTTGCCCTGCCCCGCATGGGCGGCATGGAAGTGCTGAAAAGGCTGCGGGCGCGCGGCAACCCGGTGCCGGTGATCGTGCTCACCGCCAATGCCAGCCTCGACGGCCGGGTCAAGGGCCTCAACGAAGGCGCGGACGACTATCTGGCGAAACCCTTCCAGATCGAGGAGCTGGAGGCGCGCATCCGCGTGCAGCTGCGCCGCGCCAACGACCGCACCGCGCCGGTCATTTCCTGCGGCGACCTCGTCTTCGACACCAACACCCGCCTGTTCTCGCTTGCCGGCGCGACACTGTCGCTGACGCCGCGCGAGCACGCGGTGCTGGAGCAACTGGTGGTCAAAGCCGGACGCACGGTGAGCAAGGCGGCGCTCTCGGCGGCGATCTACGACTTCGACACCGACGCCGACCCAAGCGCCATCGAGATCTACGTGCACCGGCTGCGCAAGAAGCTCGAGGGATCGCGCGTCCAGATCGCCACCTTACGCGGCCTCGGCTACCTCTTGCGTCACGACGATCCGGCGCCATGAGAATCGGCAGTCTTCGGATCGGCAGCCTTCGGATCCAATTGCTGACTTGGGTGGTGTTGCCGCTGGCCGGTTTGGCCGCCATCAATCTGTGGACCAGCCAGCGCAACGCCCTGGCGACGGCGGACCTCGTCACCGACCGCATGCTGGTCGGCTCGGCGCGCGCCATCGCAGAGCAGGTGGCGATGGCCGACGGCGTGCTCGACGCCACCGTCCCGCCGGCGGCGATCGAGATGTTCGACACAGGCGACCGCGACAGCGTCTATTATCGCGTCGAGACCGCCGGCGGACGGTTGCTGACCGGCTATCCCGACCTGCCCGTGGCGTCGGAGCGGGGCAGCATCGAAGCCTCCTATCGCGATCATCCGCTGCGCCTGGCGACGCTCAGCCATGCGGTGATCGGCGCCGGCGCGGATTCGCCCATCAAGGTCACGGTCGGCGTCACGCTCGCCGGCCATGACGCGATGGTGAAGCGGCTATGGCTCAGCGCCTTCGCACAGCAGCTTGCCCTGGTGGCGATTGCCGGCGTGTTCGTGCTGCTTGGGCTGCGCCGCGGGCTGGCGCCGCTGATCCGGCTGCGCGACGCCGTGCGTTCGCGCAGCCGCAGCGATCTCGAGCCGGTCGAGGTTCCGGGCGCGCAGAGCGAGATCCGGCCGCTGATCGAGGCACTCAACGCCTATATGCAGCGCGTGCGGGCGCAGATGGCGGCGCAGCGGCGCTTCATCGCCAATGCCGCGCACCAGCTGCGCACGCCGCTGGCGCTCCTGTCGACACAGGCAAGCTATGCGTTGCGGGAGACCAAGGCCGACCGGCGCCAGGAGGCGCTGGTTGCGCTGCAGACGAGTTCCGGCAAATTGGCGCGGTTGGCCGAACAGCTGCTTACCTTGTCGAGAGCGGAACCCGGCAGCCGGCGGCCGCGCGCCGACCGTATCGACCTCACCGAAGCCGCCCGCCAGGTGCTGGAAGCGCAGGCGCCGGCGGCGATCAAGCGCGATATCGACCTTGGCCTCGATGAGAACGGACCGGTGCCGGTGATCGGCGACGGCACGATGCTGCGCGAGATGATCGTCAACCTGGTCGACAATGCGCTGCGCTATTCCAGGCCGGGCGGCAGCGTCACGGTAGCGCTCTCCGCCTCGAGTGGCGAGGCGGAACTCACGGTCAGGGATACCGGTCCGGGAATTCCACCGGAAGAGCGGGAGCATGTCTTCGAGCGCTTCTACCGCCTCCCCGGCTCGGCGGAGGAAGGCAGCGGCCTCGGGCTC
>NZ_RZRX01000317.1:0-5936 GCF_003997405.1 Mesorhizobium sp. M2A.F.Ca.ET.042.01.1.1 | reverse complement strand
GCAAGGAACGGTGGCCGATCCTTCTTTCTTCAGTTCTTCAGTTCTTCAGTTCCTCAATTCCCCTCCCCCAACGCAAATCACCCCCGCCTCAAGGGACGGGGGTGACATGCGAGGGCATCGGAAAAAGGGGGTAGCCTTTCCCGGCCCTCACAAGCTCAGCAGACGATTCAGATCCTCCTCCGTCGCCTGCCGCTCGATGATGGTGCGGCCTTGCGCGTCGGTCATCTCGAAACGGCCGTTCCGGACTTCTTCCTTCATGCCGTTGCGGTGGACGACGGTGATCTTGTTGCCGTCGATCGAGAGCGTGTCGCCGGTTGCCGCGTTGGTATAGCTGTTCTTGCCGCCGGGATTGGCATGGCCCTTGCCGCTGTTGTTGCCCGGCCCGGCATTGGCGTTGCCGCCACCGGCATTGCTGTTGTCGGAATTGCCGCCGGCGTTACCGTCATCGCCGGCGTTGCCGGAATTGGATCCGCCGGCAGAGCCGGAATTGGAGCCACCTGCGGAGCCGGAGTTGGAACCGCCGCCGGAACCCGAGTTGCCGCCATTGCCATTGCCGCCGCTATTGCCGTTGCCGGCGTAGGCGGCGGACATGAGCTTTGTCACGTTGCCCGGCGCCAGCAGGCAGGGCGCGACCACAACCGCCAGGGCGACAGAGAAGCGCAGCGAGAGGTCGGCTAGCCTTTTGCGGGCGGGTTGGCGCATTCTTTTCCTTCTTGCCGGTTCCACCTCGGTTTGCCGAAGGTCCGCTCTCGGCACGGGCAACGCGGAACCGGTCTCTTGACGGAGGCAAGGATCACATTCCTCCGACGCGACGAAAGCGGCCCACGACCCATGCTCCGGCCGATCAGACCATTTCCGCCGCCACGGGTGACCAATGTCGCAACAGCAGCAATCGCCGCAGCTTGAAAAAATTACCCCCGCACGGAGGCGGGGGTAAGGTGAGTAGCCAGATTCCATCGCAAGACGATCAGGACCGCAGAGACGAAGCAAAAGGTGGCAACCTGATTTTGCAGCGCTGACCTTCGGTCCCTTAAGATCTAATCCGGATAAAACCTCGCTCTCACAAACTCTGCTTTCACAAACTCTTCAGGCGATTGAGATCGGCCATGGTGGCCTTGCGGTCGACGATGGTGCGTCCGTATTTGTCTTCCATCCTGAACCGGCCGTTCTCGATCGTCTCCTTCATTCCATTGCGGTGCGTAACCTGGATGCTGCCGGCGGTGGCCTCGACCTTATCGCCGGTCGCCGCGTTCACGTGGCTGTCGACATCGGCGGCGCTCGCCTCGGTGGCGCTGTTGCTCGAGCTGTTGTTCCCGCTGCTGTTCCCGCCGCTGTTCCCGCTATTGCCGCCGCTGTTCCCGCTGTTCCCGCCGTTGTTCCCGCCGTTTCCGCTGTTGCCGCCGCCGTTCCCGCCGTTTCCGCTGTTGCCGCCGCCGTTCCCGCCGCTGTTTCCACCACCATTGCCGCCGTTCCCGCCACCATTGCCGCCTTTGCCGGCATAGGCCTTGGTCACAACGACACCATCGAGGGAGAGACTGAAAGGCGCGACAACAAGCGCCAACGCAGTCAGCGCTCGCAAGACCAGCCTGCAGCCCCTGCGCGTTAAGCGCATCCCGCTCTCCCCACGCCAGCCCTTCAGCCCGTCGGCCGAACTACCCCACCGGCAATGTCGCAGCATAAGCATCCCCAATCAGCCCATGATTAGGAAGTGGCCCACGACCCTTGTCTTGTCCACTCGGACTTATTGCTATTTTCGATAGGACCTAAGTCTTATTTCAACCACCGGATGTGGTCGGATATTGCCGTGCGCGCATCGATTTCTCCAAGCCGGGCAGCGCTTTGGAGCGCGTCGCTCAGAAATGGATTCTGGTGCGCGCGACGGCTTCCGGGGGGGTCAGGCCGGCGAAGGCGCCGGCCGCCGCGCTGCGACCGCCGTGCCGAAGGCGGCGGCAATGACAGCGGCGATGCCGGCGCATTGCAGAAGGTTGAGCTTCTCCGCCAAAAACAGGAAGCCGGTCAGCGCGGCGCCCGCCGGCTCCAGGCATACAAGCATGCCGTAGACCCTGGCCGGCATGCGGGCCAGCACCAGCATTTCCAGGTAGAAGGGCAGCGCGCTGGAGAAGAGGCCGACCACGGCCGCGCCGGCCATGACGTGCGGGTCACCGAAATAGGGCTGCGCGGCGCCGAAGCCGAAAGGCAGCGCCAGCACCGCGGCGATCGCCATGCCATAGGCGGAGGTGCGCGCGCCGAGCTCGGCGCCGGCCTTCTGCGCGAAGATGATGTAGAGCCCCCAGCAGGCGCCGGCCGCCAGCGCCAGCGCCACGCCCAGCGGATCGAGCCC
Source organism: Mesorhizobium sp. M2A.F.Ca.ET.042.01.1.1 (assembly GCF_003997405.1). Classification (NCBI taxonomy): domain Bacteria; kingdom Pseudomonadati; phylum Pseudomonadota; class Alphaproteobacteria; order Hyphomicrobiales; family Phyllobacteriaceae; genus Mesorhizobium; species Mesorhizobium sp. M2A.F.Ca.ET.042.01.1.1. Next base: position 3,595 of record NZ_RZRX01000317.1, on the reverse strand, counting down.
GCGGCTGATCCCCGCAAAAGGCGACAGCAGCGCGATGCCGGCTATCGCCAGCCCCACCCAGACAAGGTCGAGCAGGCGCCTGGAGCCGAGGGTCGCAACGAACAGCGGCCCGGTGAATTCCAGCGCCACGCAGATACCCAGCGGAATGCGCTGGAGCGCGGCATAGAACAGCAGGTTCATGGCGCAGACAGTGATGCCGTAAGCGGCCAGCCAGGGCAGGTTTTTCCGCGAGGGCAGCACCTTCCATGGCCTCAGCACCGCCGCCAGCATCAGCGCGCCGATGGCAAGCCTCAGCATGGTCGTGCCCTCCGGCCCCAGCACCGGGAACAGGCCCTTGGCAAAGGCAGCGCCAACCTGCACCGACAGCATCGAGCCAAGCAGGCCGAACACGGGCATGGCGCCCATTTGCGCCTGCGGTTTTGCAATCGGCGTCGACGTCACTTGCTCTCCGTCCCCTACCTTGGTCGGGATCGGAGATAAGGCCTTTGCGGCAGCGCCGTCGTGAGGCAGCGGGCGGCGGATGATGGGACAAGGCGGCCCCCTCCCTCGGGTGGCAAGCCTGCTGCAACGCACAATGACTCGAAGTTCAAGATACTTCCGTAGACTCTTCTGTAGAAATTGGCACCGCGATCGAGCCTTTTTCTCAATATTGCCATCATACCCGCTGCGGTTGCAGGGATAACTCTCCGACACCCATCGCGATTGATACTTTCCGCAAATCAGACCAATTGCCTATGGCTTCATAGGACCATTGGATGAACCGTACGAATATTTTCGCAATACAACTATTTTCGTCCCGCACCGGCATCACATCTTATTTCAGGATCGTAAGCATTTTGTGTTGCACCGCAACATCTGCCGCGACAATCGTGGAGCGGGGGCATGCTCGTTGGAGGATGCCATTATTGTGACTCGGATGGGCATTCCGCCGGCCGGCAGGGATTGCGCCCCGGGCCCGGACGGCAAGCGGTCGGCCCGCAGCGGCGAGATTTGCCGGCCCTCTGCCGCGTGGCGTGACCGACCTGGCGAACGCCGCTGATGACAAACGCGCGCGACATCCAGCTGGATGCCTTGCGGGGCGTTGCGGTGATGCTGGTGCTCTACTCGCATTTCTTCGCTCCCGGCGGCTCGTCCTTCGTAGGCCATCTCGGAGTCAGGCTGTTCTTCGTGCTTTCCGGCTTCCTGATCACCCGGCTGTTGCTGGACGCGCGTGACACCAGCGCATTCGCCTCCGGGCCGGCGCTGCGTTCCTTCTATGCCAGGCGCATGCTCAGGATATTCCCGCCTTACTTCGCGGTGCTGGCGCTCGCATGGCTCGCCTCGGAACAATCCAGGCCCTCGCTCGCCTGGCATGCGCTCTACCTCTCGAATTTCTGGTACGCGCGGCAGAACGACTGGACGCCCTGGCTGCTCTGCCACTTCTGGAGCCTCAGCATCGAGGAGCAATTCTACCTCGCCTGGCCGCTGATCGTGCTTCTGGCGCCGCGCCGGCGCATCGAGGCGATCGCCATCGGCGTCATCGCCTTCTCGCTCGCCTACCGGTTCTACTGGCCGATCGCCGCCAACCCGGCACTCGCCCGCGACCTGCTGCCGCCGGCCTCGATGGACGCGCTTGGCTGCGGCGCCCTGCTTGCCGTCCGCCGCGCCAGGGGCGCGGCGCCGCAATGGATGCGGCTCTGCTGGCCGGCCCTGGCGGTGGCGTTTCTGTTCGTGGTCCAGTCCGATCCCGGGCCGGCGGATTCGGCCTGGGAGTGGCCGCGCTGGGCGCTGGTGCAGGTGCTGCCGCTGGTGCCGATGCTGGCAATCGTCGCCGCATGCTCGAACGGGCTGCGCGGCACAATGGGCAGGCTGGCCGAACTCCCCCCGCTGCTGTGGCTCGGCCGCATCAGCTACGGCGTGTACCTCTATCATTCGATCCTACTGGGCTTGGCCGTCAGGGCGCAGCCATGGATCCCGGTCAACGTCTCGGAACAGGGGCCGGGACGGTTCCTCGTCGCCGGCACCGCCACCGTGGTCGTCGCCTCGCTTTCCTGGGTGTTCTTCGAGAAGCCGCTCAACGGTTTCAAGCGCTATTTCCCCTATGTCCCGCCCGCTCATCCGCGCAGCGCGAGCGAGGCCCTCCGGTTCGGCGCCGCCCCGGCGCTCGATCTGCGGCCGACGGACCGGAGCCGACCATGACCGCGGCACCTCTCATCTCCGTGCTGTTGCCGGTCTACAATGCCGAGCCCTACGTGGCCGCCGCCATGCAGTCGATCCTGCGGCAGGACTACGACCAGCTCGAAATCATCGCCATCGACGACGGATCGACCGACCGGTCCCTGGAAATCCTCGAACGCTGCCGCCGGTACGACAGCCGCGTATCAATCATCTCGCGCGAAAACCGTGGCCTCGTCGCCAGCCTCAACGAAGGGCTGGCGGTCGCGCGGGGCGAGCTGGTCGCGCGCATGGATGCCGACGACTTCGCCTATCCCTGGCGGCTGTCGCGCCAGGCGGCGCTGTTTGCCGCGCGGCCGGAGCTCGGCTTCTGCGGCGCGCTCGTGGACACGCTGCTGCATGGCCGCGTCCTTAAGGGGCGGCTCGACCCTGTGTTCCGTCTCGACCTCACCGTGCTGTCGAAATTCTTCACCATCTTCATGCACCCGACGGTGGTCTACAACCGCAAGGTCATCTCCGAGGCCGACCTCCACTACGACGGCAACTACCGGCATGCTGAGGATTTCGACCTCTTCCGGCGGCTGGCCGACCGCTATCCGGCGGCGCTGATGCCGGAGAGCCTGCTCGTCTACCGCCTGCACCCCGGCAGCGTGACCAGCCGGCACAGCAGGGAGATGCGGCGCACGCATCTCAAGATCGTCGGCGAGAATCTCGAGCGTCTGGGATTGGCGGAAGACAGCACGGACCTGCGTGCCATCGGCGACCGCGTCTGCCTCGAAACCGTGCGCCGGGCGGCCGCTTTCATCCGGGCGCTTGAAGAGCGGATCGCGCCATTGCCCGACCCGACGCGGCCGAGCTTGGAAGCCGGCGCGCTGAACCTGTTCTACTTCCTCTACCAGCTCGTCAATGACGAGGAGCGACCGGCGCTGACACATGAATTGCTGACGCTGACCGGGAAATGGAACGCGATCCGCCGCCGCGAGAAATACGCGTTCGGCCCCGGCGCCTGGGCGCCCTGGCTGAGCCAGGCCTCGATGTGGGCGGGCAAGCGCGCCGACGGGCTTGCCTACCGCTTCAAATCCGCGCCGGCAGCGTCAGTGCTCGCGCCCTACAGGATGGCCGCGCCATGAACGCCGAGCGCCATCCGCTGCTGCGGCACCTGCGCCCCGCCCTGCCCCCTCCTCCGTGGCCCAGGCAGCGGCCACAGGTCTCCTTCATCGTCTGCACGCGCGACCGCCTGGCCGTGCTCGAAGCCTGCATCGACTCGATCCGCGCCGCCAGTCCGGGGCGAGGCTCCGAGATTGCGGTCAGGGCGATGTCAGAGCTAGCGGCGGTCGCGCGTGCAGACGATGAAGGAGCCCTGTGGCCGCTGCCTGGGCCACGGAGGAGGGGGCAGGGCGGGGCGCAGGTGCCGCAGCAGCGGATGGCGCTCGGCGTTCAT
>NZ_RZRX01000316.1:0-5954 GCF_003997405.1 Mesorhizobium sp. M2A.F.Ca.ET.042.01.1.1 | reverse complement strand
CATAGTGCGACTCCAGATTGTCCTCCGGCCGGAACAGGCCCTGCCCGCCGGTCTGGCGTTGGCCGCGCGTGATCGCGCCCAGGGTGTCGAGGCGGCGGGCAATCGTGGAGAGGAAGCGCTTCTCGGCTTTCACATTGGTTGCGATCGGTCGAAACAGTGGTGGCTGCGCCTGATTTGTCCGATGTGTGCGGCCAAGGCCCTGGATGGCGGTATCGGCCTTCCAACCAGGCTCGAGAAGATAGTGGACGCGCAGTCGCGTGTTACGCGCAGAAAGCTCCGAATGGTAGCTGCGGCCTGTCCCGCCGGCATCGCTGAACACCAGGATGCGCTTGACGTCATCCATGAAGGCCTGCGTCTCGGCGAGATTAGCAGAGGCGGCGCGGCCCTCGACCATCAGGCGTTCGCCCTTCCTGACGATGCGTCGCGACCGACCTGTCACCTCCGCTACCATGTCGGTGCCAAAGCGCTGGACGATCTGGTCGAGCGCGCCAGGAACCTGTGGCAAGCTCGCCAGCTTTTCGATCAAGTCTGTGCGGCGCGCGACCGCCTCGCGGCTTTCGACCAGTTGGCCTTCGCGAAACACCGGCCTCGATGACAGGTTTCCTTCCGAATCCGTGAATGGTTCGTAGAGCTGGACCGGGAAGGAATGTTGGAGGTAATCGAGCACATATTCGCGCGGCGTGATGTCGACGCGGACGTCGTTCCATTCCTGCGTCGGCACCTCTGCCAGCCTGCGTTCCATCAGCGCCTCGCCGGTGGAGACGATCTGAATGACAGCTGAATGCCCCGACTGAAGATCCTGCTCGATCGAGCGGACAAGCGTCGGCGTCTTCATCGACGTCAGCAGGTGAGCGAAGAAGCGCTGCTTGGCGCTTTCGAAAGCCGAGCGCGCGGCGGACTTCGCCTGGCGGTTCAACGTGCCGCTGTCGCCGGTGATGTTGGCCGCCTGCATGGCCGCGTCGAGATGGTTGTGAATGACGGCAAAGGCACCCGCATAGGCATCGTAGATCCGCCGCTGCTCAGGCGTCAACTCATGCTCGACCAGTTCATATTCGACACCGTCGAAGGAGAGCGAGCGGGCCGTATAGAGGCCAAGGGCGCGAAGATCACGGGCGAGCACCTCCATTGCCGCCACGCCACCGGCCTCGATCGCCTCGACGAACTCCGCACGGGTCGAGAACGGAAAGTCCTCGCCGCCCCACAGGCCGAGCCTCTGGGCGTAGGCCAGATTGGCTACGGTAGTCGCGCCCGTGGCCGAGACATAGACGACGCGGGCGCCGGGCAAAGCATGTTGCAGGCGCAGGCCGGCGCGGCCTTGCTGCGAGGGCGCGACATCGCCGCGGGCTCCCTTGCCCCCGCCGGCATTCTGCATGGCGTGCGCCTCGTCGAATATGAGCACTCCGTCGAAATCCGAGCCCAACCATTCGACGATCTGCCTGACGCGCGAAATCTTCTCGCCGCGGTCGTCGGAGCGCAGCGTGGCATAGGTCGTAAACAGGATGCCTTCCGGAAGCGTGATGGTGCGCCCTTGCGGGAAGCGCGACAGCGGCGTGACCAGCAGGCGCTCCATACCGAGTGCGGCCCAGTCGCGCTGCGCGTCCTCGAGCAGCTTGTCTGATTTAGAAATCCACACCGCCTTGCGCCGACCCTGCAGCCAGTTGTCGAGCACGATACTCGCGGACTGCCGGCCCTTGCCGACACCGGTTCCGTCGCCGATGAAGAAGCCACGCCGGAAGCGCACTGCTCCTGGCGTGTCATCGGGTGCCGCTTTGACAATGTCGAGCGTGTGGTCGACTGACGACGAGCCGGCAAGAAACCCGCAATGAGCCTCGCCGGCCAGGATTACCGTTTCGAGCTGGGCGTCGGATAGCAACGTCAGGATATCGCCGGGAAGGACCGGCCGATAAGTCGGCTTTGGCGGCGCGACAGACGCCATTGCCGCGGACTGGACCAGTCTAGTCTGGTGGGCTTGAGAACCGGGAATACGGATCGTCTGTAATCCATATTCCTCGTAGATGGCATCGGTCAGCCGTGCTCCGTCGTCGGGCGCCCAATCAACCGTCTCGTACGACAGTTCGACGCCCACCGGCTCGGGCAGCTGCCCGCGAGCTGTGCCTGCGACAGTGCGGGCAAGATAGCCGCGAACCGCCCGAGGTGCGGCAATGGTCGGAACGACCTTGGCCGCTTCGGCGATCGGCGGCCGCTCTGGAACGTGCTTCTCGATCCAGTCGAGCAACGTAGCGACATCCGGCGCAAAGCCGGGCGAGGCCGGGGCGGAGGACGGATCGCCAGTCAGGGTCTTGTCGATGACCGTCAGCCGGGTCTCGATCGCTGTGCCATGCCGAGCGTAGACGGCCCCACTGATCGTGGCGGTAAAGACGACGCGGCCATGCTGCTGGAGACGCGCGAAGTCATCGCGCCACGCTGGCATCTCCGGCCCAAAGCTCGCGCTAGTGATTGCGACCAGCCGGCCACCGTCGGCAAGCCGCGCGAGCGCCGAGGCGACATGGCGATAGGCCGCGTCCGTGACGCGCCGCCCCTGCACATTGGCGAGTGCAGAGAACGGCGGGTTCATCAGCACGACGGTGGGCAAGCTCGCCGGATCAAGATGGTCGTCGATCTGCGCCGCGTCGAGGCGTGTGACCGTGAGGGCCGGGAAAAGATTGGAGAGGAGTCCGGCACGCATCTCCGCAATCTCATTCAGCAGAAGCGAGCCGCCGACGATCTCGGCGAGGATCGCAAGAAGACCCGTGCCGGCGGAAGGTTCAAGCACCCGGTCATCTGGTCTGACCGCGGCGGCGGCGACGGCTGCGAGACCGAGAGTGACAGGCGTCGAGAACTGCTGCAGCGCCTGGCTTTCCGCGGAGCGGCGGGTATGGGTAGGCAGAAGGTTCATGATCCGGCTGAAAAGCGGTAAGACCGATGCCACGGAGCCGGCCTTGCGCAGCAGCGACTTGCCATACTTGCGAAGGAACAGGACGGTCGCGACCTCGCAGGCTTCATAGGCCATCTTCCAGTCCCAGGCACCGCTTGTGTCGGAGGCCCCGAATGAGGCTTCCATGGCAGCCCGCATGACGACGGCATCGACGCGCCGGCCGCATTCGAGGTAGGAGAGTAGATGCAGGGCCGCCGCATAAACGGCCGCGGCCTTATCGACAGGCGTGGTTGCGCAAGGCGCCGCACTGGCGGCCGCCGTCGAAGACAAGAAGTTCATAGGATTTCCTCTGGAGAGCGAGACGGAGGAAAGGCCCATCGGTGCTCTCTCTGACCGCACGGGCTCAACTCGTCCCGGCCGGACACTTACTCTCACCACATACGCAGAAACGCCCAGCACTCTTGCGAGTGCCGGGCGTTCGGATGCGGAGCGCCCTATTCGGCGGCGTCTAGCTGTTCTTCCTCCTGGTCGGCCAAGGCGACATCGTTGGCAGCTGCCAGGAATTCTGGAAGAGCTTCATCTTCGCCCGCATTAGGGTCGCCTGCTTCGACAGCAAGCTCGACAACCCTCAGAGGCTCAGGCAACCAACCGGTATCGGCGAGCAGGCGTTCGGCTTCCTTGGCCATGTCGCTCTTCTTGAGGTGATCGATGAGCTGGGAGGCGCGCTCGCCAGCCCCCTCGCGAACGGCTTCCAGGATACGCGCCTTGGTGACACGGCCGAGATAGTTGCCGACAGTGGGGCGCCATCCGGCGTCAGTCATGTCGAGCCCAACTGCCCGCACGAGATGATCGGCATCCAAAAGGCGCTGCCGGACACCGTGCACTGAGATGGCGCCGTTGCCGTAGCGATCAGCTCGTTCGTAGAGGGCGTTCACGCCGAAAGATGCGCAATGGGCGAAAAGCTCAGCCTGCTCCGTGTCCGTCAGTGCCGCGAGGGCGTCCCATAGGTCGGCGACGTCACTTGGAAGACGCCTGTCCCAGCCCTCATGGCGGGCCTGGACCGAGCGCGCGTAAATCGTATCCCGAAGCCCTTCGGACTGGACCGGAAATACCGTGCCGCGGACAAAAACCTCCATCGCCACGCCTTGCGCGCTGTAACGCGAGAACACGTCACGGACGAATTTGTGAAGCACAGCCAGAAAGGCGGTTGCGGGATCGCTTGCGAGCTTGTCGCGCAGAGCCAAAGTGCGATCCGCCGTCAGTTCCGCGATCAGACGATCCGGCAAGGGCTTGATGCCATCCTCCTCATCATCTTCCGTGTCGGCCGGCTGGCCACCGGTGGTGATGACGGCCCGCTGAAGGGAGCCCGTGGCCGATAAGCCGGCTCCTTCGGCGCCGGAATCGATCCGGTCCTCGGGCGTGGCGGGCGCCTCATCCTCCGGCTTCACAAAGGCGCGCTCGACGAGAGTCATTCCGTCCGCATCGACGCTGACGAAGACACCGGCGCGCGCGATCTCGGCCGGATCGAAGCGGACGGGGCGCGCCTCGAGCGATTTGATCGCGGTTTCGATCTCGCCAAACCGTTGCTCGATCTCATCCGACAACTCGTCGGCTTCCTCGTACTGCGCCTGCAGCTTGTTGAACTCGTCGCGCAGCGCATCGAGCGTCGCCTGTTCCTCATCGGTAAGGTCGATCGGCATGCCCTCGAGTTCCCGCAAGCCGTCTGTCACGCCGTAGGGGAAGCTCACCGCGACTTCGATCCACTTCCAGCCTTCGTTGGCGATTTCGTCAGCCGTCATCTGGAGCTTCTCGGCGACCAGCCGTTCAAGCAGCGGGACGTCCTGCAGCCACCCGCCATCATCCGACTGGAACAGATCGCGCAACACTTCGCCGCCTGCCGCCTCGTAGCTCTCGATACCGACGAACACCGCCCGCTTGTCTGAAGCGCGGACGGTATTCTCGGTCAGCATGCGGCGGATCTGGTACGGTTCTTTTGACCAGCTGTTCTTGATCGCCTCCCAGACCTGCTCTTGTCGGACAGGGTCATTGCTGACGGAGAATGCCTCGAGTTGGGCGATCGTCATGCCGTCCTCGGCGTAGACGTCGAGAAGCGCTGGCGACACGGCCGTCAGCTTTAGGCGCTGCTTCACCACGTAGGTCGAGATGAAGAACGCGGCTGCGATCTCTTCCTCCGACATGCCCTTATCGAGCATGTCCTTGAATGCGCGATATTGGTCCAAAGGATGGAGCGGCGCGTGTTCGATGTTCTCGGCAAGGGAAATCTCCTGCGCGAGGATCGGGCCCGTGGAATTGCTCACCACGCACGGAACGGCTGCGGTCTTCGCCAGCCGTTTCTGGTTTATGAGCATCTCGAGCGCGCGATAACGGCGTCCCCCAGCCGGGACCTCGAACATTCCCGTTTCCTTGCCTTCGGCGTCGAGTACGGGACGGACATGGATGCTCTGGATAAGACCACGCCGGGCGATCGATCCCGTCAGGTCCTCGATCGAGACGCCCGCCTTGATGCGTCTGACGTTGGTTTGGGCAAGCACCAGCTTGTTGAAAGGAATGTCGCGCGAGGGCGACAGGGTGATCTTCTGAACTGCGTTGGCCATCGAGGTTTCTCCGCGACGGGGGCCGAAAGCCTCTCTCCCGGTCCTCAACCCGTCACCGACTTCCCTCCGATCTTTCCCTCTCTTCATTTCTCCAATGAACCGGCGCCCGAATGGTGGCAGCGGCGACCTGCAGAACACGCATCCTTTCGATGGCTGACGCTGACTTGGCCAAGCAGGACTCACAGAGCGGGCTCATGCCGCCCTCCTCTCGTTGCCGGTGCTCAAGCCGACGGAGACGTTAATCTCTTCCGGCAAGTGACCGAGAAGCCACTCGGCCGCTTTGCTGGCCCGGCTGGCGGCACGCACGATGGCGCGGCTGTCCTTTCGCAACACTTCCAGTTATCCGCAGCAGCCCATAATGTGAAGGAACGTGACCAGATTGGCAGAAGTCCGGAGTTTCTGGCCACATTCCTCCGCATTATTTCAGAGCGTGTCGAGCCAGGCGAGAACGCTCGTATCGCGTT
>NZ_RZRX01000315.1:0-5983 GCF_003997405.1 Mesorhizobium sp. M2A.F.Ca.ET.042.01.1.1 | reverse complement strand
TGCAAAGATATTTCATTTCCAGATAGTCCTCGAGGCCATGACGGGAACCCTCCCGCCCGATGCCGGATTGTTTGATCCCGCCAAACGGTGCCGCCTCCGAGGACATGCGTCCCGTGTTGATGCCAACCATGCCATATTCCAGAGCCTCTGCCACACGCCAGACCCGCTTCAGGTTTGAGGCATAGAAGTATGCGGCGAGGCCGTAGATCGTGTCATTGGCCTCGCGCACGACCTGATCCGCATCGTTGAAGCGAATGATCGGCGCGAGCGGCCCGAATGTCTCCTCTTGCGCGACTGCCATGACGCTGGAAATCTCGGTGAGGACCGTGGGTTCGAAAAACGTGCCATTCTTGCCGATACGCTGGCCCCCGCATCGTATTGTGCCGCCTTTCGCAATGGCATCTGCGATGTGAGACTCGATCTTGGCCAGAGCATGCTTGTCGATGAGCGGTCCGATGTCCACTCCGGCATCGAATCCGTCGCCAACCGACAAGTGCCGGATTCTTTCCACGAATTTCTTGACGAACTCATCGTGAACGCTCGATTGGACGTAAATGCGGTTCGCGGAAACGCAGGTCTGGCCGGCATTGCGGAACTTCGCCTGGACCGCACCGTCAACAGCACCGTCAATGTCGGCATCATCGAAGATGATGAAAGGTGCATTGCCGCCGAGTTCAAGGCTGACCTTCTTGATCTGGTCAGAGCACTGACGCATCAGCAGCCGTCCGACCTCCGTCGAACCGGTGAAGCTGATCTTTCGAATCTTGGAATTGGTGCAGAGTTCACGGCCCACGCGATCACCTTCGGACGCATAGATCAGGTTGACCACGCCATCGGGAAAGCCGGCCTGATGGGCGAGGGCGAACATTGCGCCAGCCACAAGCGGCGTCTGTTCAGCGGGCTTGAGCACGATTGTGCAGCCCGCAGCCAAGGCCGGCGAGATTTTGCGCGCCACCATGGAGGCCGGGAAATTCCATGGCGTGATCGTGCCAACAACGCCGATGGGCTGCTTGATCACTAGCATTCGGCGGTCTGTCGAGGGTGCCGAGATCGTCTCCCCATAGACGCGATTGGCCTCTTCGGCATACCATTGCAGATACGCCGCCGCATGCGATACCTCTGAAATGGCTTCGGCAAGCGGCTTGCCCATTTCCGCAGTCAGAATCGCGGCGAGATCGCCTGCATGGTCGATGATCAGCTGATGCCATCGCCAAAGAACGTCGCTACGTTCTCGGGCCGTCAACGCGGCCCATCCCGACTGCGCAACATAGGCCTTGTCTACCGCAGCACGTGTCTCCTCCACGCCCATATCGGGAAGCTCTGCCAAAACTTCGCCGGTCGACGGATTGACGACCTCGAACGTCTTATTGCCAACTGGTCTGCCGAGTGCCGGCAGGCGGTCGATGGCTCCAAACAGGTGCGGGGATTTCAGGCGACGGATCATCGGCAGGCACAGGGGCAATACCGGATTCCTCCTCAACGCAGCGAACATCCAGGTCGACGGGCCGTCAGTGTGTATTCTGCACCAGTGGGTTCGTCGTAGGGCCTCGGCAAAGCAGCTGGTAGACCACGCTAGCCCGATGAAAAGACAGCAGTTTCGTTAGTTTGAGTGCCCGCGGTTCATCAATTGATGGATTAAGCAGTCGGATGTTTGCTTCATCCACCATGCCTGCTGGTGGCGTGCGACTGAATTCTGCAAAAAGGCGGCATACATGCTGAGGAGCGCCATTTCGGCGAGAGGCCGCCGGACCGCCAATGCCGCGCAAGGTCGGCGAAAACGACTCCGCGCGTCTGCATGATCTGCTTGGCCCACGGGCCTCCAACGCTCTTCCCACGAGAAGCCCCGATGAAGAAGGAAGGTGTGATGAGTTTCTTTACTCATCCTTGCCGCCCAGCGGCGGGCCGACCACCAAAATGGCGGGCTCGGCCGAAAGCAGCTTTTTGGCCGCCGCCTTGACCTGTTTGAGCGTCACCCGACCGATGCTGCGGGCGCGACGCTGGTTGTAGTCGACGTCGGCCTTGTGAATCTGCAAATCCAGGAGCCGGTCTGCAATCGAGCGGGTCGAGCCCAGTTGGTCGATGGCATAGGCGCCGATCAGGTGCTTCTTCGCCGCCTTGAGCTCGGCCCCGGTCGGTCCTTGCTGCGCCATCTGCTTTACCACATCTCGCACGATGCTCAGTGTTTGGGCAGCGCAGTCCGAGCGTGTCTCTGTCGTAACCAGAAGCGAGTCAAGGGTTAGTTCAGAGCTGACGTGATAGGCAAGGCCGCGTTTTTGACGTACCTCCTCGTAAAGGCGGGAAGTCAAGTATGAGCCGCCAAGGATGTCGTTCAGCAGCACGGCCGCGTAGAAATCCGGCGCGCTAGGCTTCACGCCAGGCCAGGCCAACGTCAGCGAAGTCTGCGGCAGGTCGTAGTTCTCCTCCACCAGTTGACCGAGTTTCGGCGCGACATCGTAGACGGGGACGAGGGTTTGTTGCTCAGGCAAATCACCAAACAGCTGGTCAAGCCTTTCCCTCAACGTGTTCGCGTCAATGTCACCCACCACGGCAATATGGAGCCCGTCGCGAGCGAAAATGGCCTGGTGGAAGGCGCGGAGGTCGGACGGCGTGATGCCGGGGAGGCTCTCTTTTGTGCCTTCTCCCGGCCTTGAACAAGGATGCGCGCCATAGATCGCGCGCAGCCATTTGCGCTGAGCGATGGCGTTAGGGTCTCGCTCGCTGCCGACGATGCGGGAGACAATCTCGGCGCGGACGCGATCGATCGGCCCCTGCTCGAAGCGCGGCGCGTTCAGCGCGAGCCGAAGCAGGCCGAACGCCGCGTCCTGCTTTTTGGAAAGCATGCACATCGATCCGTAGATGTCGTCGCTTTGCGCGTCCAAACTCATTTCGGCGCCGGCATGGTCGAGCTTCACCTGGAAGGCACCGCTGTCGTAATGGCCAGCGCCTTCGATGAACAGGCCGGCCATCAGTTTGGCCATCCCCTCCTTCCCGACCGGGTCCTGCTTGGTGCCGCCCTTGAAGGCAAAGCCGATGTTGACGATTTCCACTGTGTGGTCCTCCACCAGCCAGGCGATGATGCCCTTTTCGGACTTCACCTCCTGGATGTTCATCGCAGCATGGGGCCGAGCGCCGAGCGTCATCTCTTGATTCTCCGTCTTGGGCAAGAGATAGCCCGTGGTCGAACGGTCGAACGCGAGATAGCGGGCGGCAACTGCTTTGATTTGCTCGGGGGTAACCTTGCGGATGCGATTCGGCCGTTCCTCGACATCCTTCACGGTACCGCCGGTGGCCAGCGTCGAGCCGTAGATGCTGGCGAGCCAGTCCAGGTTGTCTTCCGCAAAGATCATATTGAGCAAATAGTGGTCCTTGGCCTTGCCTAGTTCCTCGTTGCTGACACCATCCTCGGCAATGCGGGCAACTTCGGCAGCGGCCGCCGCTTCGAGATCAGCCAGCTTGGCATCGCCGCGCGGTGCGCCATAGATGGCGAACTTGGTGTCGTCGAGCACAGTGCCCTGGAAATAGACGCGGGCGCTGGAAGCGATACCTTGCTGGACAGCGAGCGCCTGGTAGAGCCGGCCGCGGTTACCGCCGCCGAGAATTTCGGCCAGCAGGTCGAGCGCTTCGGCCTCGCCCGGCTTGGCGGTGTGGTAGGACGGCACCACCCACTGCGTCGAAAAACTGGGCACGCTGACGCGGGCGTCTGAGAGCGTGACGGTGCGCCTGGTGTTCTGCTCGGGCTCAACCGGCCGGATGCGCGGCGGCAGGTCAGGTCCGCGCGCCACCTTGCCATAGGTCTTTTCGGCCAGCGCCCGCACCGTGTCCGGTTCGACATCGCCGGCCACGATCAGCACGGAGTTGTTGGGCCAGTAGTACTTTTCATAGAAGACGGTGGCGTCGACGCGGTTCAGCTGCTCGATCTCCTGCATCCAGCCGATGATCGGGATGCGATAGGGGTGGTTCTGCCACAGCGTCGCGTCGATCTCCTCATGGAGAACGTCCTGCGGGTTGGTGTCGGTGCTTGAGCGGCGCTCCTCGATGACCACATCGCGCTCGGTCTTGACGACATCGTCGGTCAGGATGAGGTTTCGCATTCGGTCGGCCTCGAAGCTCATCATCAGCTCGAGCGCCGACGGCGCCACTGTCTGATAGAAGGCGGTGTAGTCGGAGGAGGTGAAGGCGTTGTTGGAGCCGCCGATCTCGAACACTGCGCGGTCGAATTCGCCGCCCGCATGGTTGGTCGTCGCCTTGAACATCAGATGCTCGAAGAAATGGGCGATGCCGGATTTGCCCGGCGGCTCGTCGGCGCTGCCGATCTTGTACCACACCATGTGGGTGACGATCGGCGCCCGGTGGTTGGGAATGACGACCACCTCCATGCCGTTGTCGAGCACGAAATCCCTCGCCTTGCCGTCCTCCCATGCGACGGGGATCGGAGCCGGCCCCGCGCCGACCAACTCGGACGCAACGGACGTCCTGCGAAGCCCATGAGTGCGGGGCTTGCTTGGTAGTTCTGGTAGGGAGAGTGGGGTTATGGGCTGCGTTCCTGGCAAAGTGATCTGTTCCTCATTTTGAAGGATCTATGTCTCCCGAACGCCTATTGGGAGAAAGTGGATCGGCACGCGACGCCGAGCCACATGAGCCGTCAGCGTGTTGCTGGGCCTGACGCGAGCCTCATCTTTGGATGCGTCCGGGAAACTTTCGGCATGGTGAGGCCATGGGAAGTCTGCTCGTTATCCATTGGGTGTTTGCGGATACCTGAGCATGCCCCGTGCCAAGTAAGAAAGCCCCGATTCGCAAGGTTTGATCCAACCTTGATACTTGCGATATCCGACATTGTCGGGCATCCGACAGAAAGCGCCTTTCGCCGGCGCGCCGGCTATGACGCTCGCCTCCTCCGGCGTGACGACGATCCTTTGGCGGGCGCCGCGCACACCGATCTGCCCGCCTATCAGCACCGCGACATCGAAGGACAGCGCGATCGTGACTGGATGGGTCTTACGCAAACATGCAGCAGTGCCACCGCGATCAGGACTTCATCCGCCCCACAAAGACCCGAGCGCGAGGGACGACGTGTAAGGCTAATGATGCCGCGCATAAAGAGGTAAGGTCCCTCGTCGTACCGGCGAGCCCCTTCGCTGGGTCTCGCGAGGGTCTGGTTTGCGAACGTCGACCGACAGCATCACGGCATGGGCGGCCCCATCGGTAGGCAAGCATTGACCGTGCCATCAGCGTTGAGGCAGCGCAGAGCCCAATTTCCCGGTGCCAGCCGGTACGTTGGAGCTTCAACTGTGGCCAGCCAAGCGGGCCGAGGCCGTGAAACTCCTGATACCCTGGACCGTCCGGATTGCAACGCACGACGCCTTGGTCTCGCGCCAACGTCCATTGACGCTCAGCGAAGCATCATGCGGACGAGCTGGGAAAGCTTGGCCGGGCCGGCGCCTTCCCAGGCGCATGGGACGCGCGACGACCCATGTGGACCTTGGATTTCACTACGCACTTACGCTGCTTTGGCCTTGTCAGCAGCCTGAGCATAAAGCGTGCTCAGCTTTCAGGGCGAGCCTCTTTCATGTTGATAGCATCTGTCGTCATTCAGGATCGCCCCATTTTCGCATGCCGCTTGCAGCTTTCAGACTGTTGTCAGCCAGGGCCGCCATAAAGGGTCTCGTTTAACGCATTCGGGAGGCTTCATCACTCGACCACATTAATTTCGGGCGGTTCGCCGGCGCTCCGAATGGCACTTAACACCAGATCCTCTCCAAACCCGTGATGATCCAAGAGGAAAACGAAAAATCCCTAAATCATAAAAAAGCACCGATACGGTCGGCTCCAGGCTGATGAAATTGCGGTCTCACTGGCCACGCACGATACTTGCGATGGCGATGGCCATTGCAAAGGCCGGTCAAGCACCCAAGACGCTGACAAGCACGCCTCCGACCAAAGCTCGATCGTTGGCAGCCTTTCTAGCCGTATACTTGGGGCTGTC
>NZ_RZRX01000314.1:0-6006 GCF_003997405.1 Mesorhizobium sp. M2A.F.Ca.ET.042.01.1.1 | reverse complement strand
CCGCGGCGCTGGCCGCGACCGACGCCGGCGCGCCGGGTGCGGCCGCAGATCCGTGGTCGGCGCTTTCGGGCTATGCGCATTTCCACACCCTCGCGCGCCGCATCGGCCTGCGCCATGGCGACGAGAACATCCTGGCCCGGGTAACGGCACGACCGGACGGCCGTTTCCAGGTGGCGCTGGAGGCGCCGCACGATGCCGTCAACACGCATGATCTGAGGACCATGCCGCGCGCGGTCCGCTGGCCAGGCCGTGTCACCGTCTTCGAAGGCGCGGTGGGCTACACCTTCACGGTTCCCGATCCGCTGGCCAAGGCCGACGAGGCGGGTAGCGCCTCGGGCAGCCTGCGCGCGCCGATGCCGGGGCTGGTCAAGCTGGTGAGGGCAGCGGCGGGCGATGCCGTGATCAAGGGCCAGCCGCTTCTGATCCTCGAGGCGATGAAGATGGAGCACATGATCGCTGCCCCGCATGACGGGGTGATCGCCGAGATCGCGGCCGAGGGCGCACAGGTCAGCGACGGCACTGTGCTGGTGCGGTTCACGGAGGACCAGCGATAAAACGAAAGTGGCCGGGACGAGCCCCGGCCACCTTCACACAAACAGAACCGACTTACTGCTGGATCGGCGCGTATTTGCCGTCGTGCCACTGGTTGATGTCGTAGCTGGCGTTCTTGAGGTCGCCCTTCTCGTCGAAGATGACCTCGCCGACGACGGTGCTGATGGGCTTGCCGTCCTTGAGCGCCTCGGCGACCTTGGCCGGATCGTCGGTGCCGGCGCGCTTGACGCCTTCGGCGACGGCCTGGATCACGGCATAGGAGAACAACGTGAAGCCTTCCGGGGTGAAGCCGCCGGCCTTGATCTTGGCGACCGCGTCCTTCGCTTCGGGCTTGGCCTGCGGGTCCGACGGGAAGACGAACAGCGTGCCTTCACCGGCCGGGCCGGCGACCTGCCAGAATTCCGGCGAGGCGATCGAGTCCGGCATGATCAGCTGGAACTTGACGTTCTGCTCCGCCGCCTGGCGCAGGATCAGGCCGGCCTCGGGGTGGTAGCCGCCGAAATAGACGACGTCGGCCTTGAGTTCCTTCAGCTTGGTGACGAGGGCCGAATAGTCCTTCTCGCCGGCATTGATGCCTTCATAGTCGACCTCCTTGAGGCCGCCCGCATTCATCGTCGCCTTGACGGCGTCGGCAACGCCCTGGCCATAGGCGCTCTTGTCGTGCAGGACGACGACATTCTTGCCGGCATATTTCTTGGCGATCCACGGGCCGATGAAGGCGCCCTGCGCATCGTCACGCGTGTAGAGACGCATGATCGTCGGCCAGCCGGACTTGGCGGCCGCGTCGGTCAGCACCGGGTTCGACGAGGCCGGGCTCATCATCAGCGTGCCGGCTTCGGCATAGACGGCGGAGGCCGGAATGCTCGAGCCCGAGCAGGCATGGCCGTCGACGAACTTGACGCCGTTGGCGACGATGCGGTTGGCAACCGACACCGCCTGCTTCGGATCGCACTGGTCGTCCTCGATGTCGAGCTTGATCTGCGAGCCGTTGACGCCGCCGGCGGCGTTGATGGCCTCGGCGGCAGCCTGCGCGCCCTGCTTGAACTGGTCACCGATGGTGGCGAGCTGGCCGGTCATCGGGCCGACCACCGAAATGGTGATGTCGTCGGCAAAGGCAACCGGGGCGCTCATCATCAGGCCAAATGCGGCCGCGCTCAAAATACCCAATCTTTTCATGGTTATAAGAACTCCTCCACTTGTGCGCGGCGGCATGGGCCGCGCTTCTTTCACAGAGCCGGGACAATTTCACCCTTCGCCGAGACTGTCGAGAGGACAATGAGACCCGTTTTGGTTCATTCCGGCGAGGATTTCTTGGGCCACGCGCCCGCGTGATCACCTGGCGTAATGCAAAAAGCCGCGCCGACCTTGTTTCGGTCGGTCGCGGCTTTTGCAGTCGAGCTCCCCAGACGCCCCGCGCCTGAAACCCGCTCGCTTCCCTGTTTCTAGTGGACCATGATCTTATCCGAAAACCGCACTCCACTTTTCACTGCGTGGACCTTCGGTTCGGGATCATGGTCGGCGCGGCTTTGCCCTGTTGGCCTGCCGCGTTCTTGGTCTTGTGGGCCGGCCGTCTTTTCGCGGCCTTGTCCAAATCAACCTCTCAGCGCTGCGCGCAGGATCAGTGCATCGTCATCCATTCGCGGGCTTCGCGCAGCGCCATGGCGATCTCCACCTTCGACATGGTGGCAGACAGTTCCGAGCGCAGCTCGGCGGCGCGGACCGAACCCTTGATCGCGGCGATGTTGAACCATTTGTGGGCGGCGACGACATCGGTCTCGCAATCGCGGCCGGTCGCATACATCATGCCCAGTTCGAAAAGAATGTCGGCCTGGGCAGTTGCCCCCATGGCGCCGAAGCCGTCTTCAAGCATTTCAAAGCGTGCCATTTCAATCCCCTGTCTGGCTCCCGAGAGCTGCCTCCTTCTGTCCCTTGATTTCCCTCGGGGCGGGCCGCTCTTTCGATGCTTTCGAGGATGAAGCCTGGCCTTGAATCCGTCGTTAAATGGCTTGCTTAATTTGCGGAAAACAAAGCTAAAACAAGAGGTAAACGCGGGAAACCGTTAAGCATGGGAATCCAGCGTTTGCGGGGTTTTGCGTCAAATTCGATGAAAATTGGCGGGAGCGGAATCAAGACTTCGCTAACCACGGGAACCGAAGCGTTTTTCCAGTGCCGTTCATTTTCGGCCATGCGCGAGGCGAAAAACGCTACAACCTTCCGTAGCGGCACCGCTTTTGTTTTGGCGGGAGCTGGACTAGCTTTACCTTTGCGTAAGGGACTGGAAGGCGGGCCGGAGTCCCCGCATGCCCATTGGGAGGAGCACAAGATGTTTCGAAAGACGAGCCTGGCCCTGGCGGCCACCTTGATCATGGCGGGCGCCGCGTGGGCCGACCCGATCGAAGGCAATTGGAAGACGCAGGCCGGCTCAACGGCGGCGATCGCCGGCAGCGATGCGTTCTCCATCACGCTGAAATCCGGCAAGTACTCCGGCAAGACGATCGGCTCCTTCAAGGCGGCCGGCGACAACAAATACACCGGCACCATCACCGACCCGGAAACCGACAAGACCTATTCCGGCAAGGCGACGCTGTCGGGCACATCGCTCAAGATGAGCGGCTGCGTGCTCGGCGGCCTGATCTGCAAGAGCCAGACCTGGCACAAGCTGTAACTGACCTTCCGAGATCATCCGAAACGGGGCCCCGAGCGGCCCCGTTTTCTTTTGCGGCGGCGGCGCTCCGCCGAACGGTCTTGTCGCCGGCGGCGGCTTGAGACCTCGTCAATCATTTTGAACCGCAGATGAATACCGGTCTCAGAACCGGTTCAGAGGCATTGCGGCATTCTCTCCCGCATTGAAGGAGAGAGAAATGCTTGCCCGTCGCTTCACCGTCGTCTGCCTGCTGATGAGCCTATTCGGCATGCTCTTCGCCATCCTGGTGGCCGAAGGCGGCCACTCGGCCCGCTTGTGGGAACGGCCCGTGGCTTCATTCTCGGCTCCGTGAACCAAGCGACGCGCTGAAACGACAAAGTTGAAAATCGACCACGTTGAAAATCGGGACACCACCAAAATGAACCGCATCGCCGCCACCACAACGAAGATCCTGAGGCTGCTGCCGCGGGCGACGCTCATCCTGATGCTGCTCGCCGCCCCGGTGCTGGCTGTGCCGATGATGCGCGCCGACACCGGCCACAGGATCGAGGCGCCGGCGAACAAGAACAGGAGCGTCGGCTTTGTGCTGCTGGTCAGCCTGCAGCGCGGGCAAGCTTTATAGAGTGTCGAACGGCGCGACTGGCTCGTAGCCAGCGCGCCTTAAAGCGCGTCGCGCTGAACCGGGTTCAGGCGAGGCGCTTTAAGTCTTTGTTTTGCTGCATGTCGTTGTCCCAGAACCGCGCACACTTCTGGGCGACATGCATTAAACACATCCGAAGAAAATCGACGCTATCGGCTCTCGCGGTCCCACATCCCCCTCCCAAGCGCCATCCTGAATCTCTATATTGAGACATGGAAAAGCGAATCTACCCCCAAGCCATCGAATCGGTCGTCATGCCGGAGCCTTTCGGCGCGCAGAGCTTCCATGACGCCAAAAAGGCCGTCGCGGCGCTGCAGGCGCTCTACGACCGCAACACCAAATTCCTGCGCGATTCCTTCGCCGCTCTTGCCGCCGGCGCCGACGAGAGCAAGCGCTACCGGGCCTTCTATCCGCAGATCGGCGTCACCACGACTTCGTTCAGCCAGGTCGACTCGCGCCAGGCCTATGGGCATATGCCGACGCCCGGGCATTTCGCCACCACCATCACCCAGCCGCAGCTGTTCGAGAACTACCTCATCGAGCAGCTTCGCCTCATCATGCGCAACCACGGCGTGACGGTGACGGTGTCGGAATCGACGACGCCCATTCCGCTGCATTTCGCCTTCCTGGAAGGCAGCTATGTCGACGGCGCGGCCGCCGAGCGCATCAAGCGGCCGATCCGCGACCTGTTCGACGTGCCGGATCTCGACGGCACCGACGACCAGATCGCCAACGGCACGTTCGAGGTGGCGTTCGGCGAGCCAAGGCCGCTCGCGCCGTTCACGGCGCAGCGCATCGACTATTCGCTGCACCGCATGACGCATTACACGGCGACCAGCCCGCAGCACTTCCAGAACTTCGTGCTGTTCACCAACTACCAGTTCTACATCGACGAGTTCGTGGCACGGGCTCGCGAACTGATGGAGAGTGGTGGAGGCGGCTACAGTGAATTCGTCGAACCGGGCAATGTCGTAACCAAGGCGGGAGCCGGCGCGCCGAGCGAGGGCACGCCGCCGCAACGGCTGCCGCAAATGCCGGCCTATCACCTGAAGAAGCCCGGCCATGGCGGCATCACCATGGTCAATATCGGCGTCGGCCCCTCCAACGCCAAGACGATCACCGACCATATCGCGGTGCTTCGGCCGCATGCCTGGGTCATGCTCGGCCATTGCGCGGGCCTGCGCAACACGCAGGCGCTTGGCGACTATGTGCTGGCGCATGCTTATGTGCGCGAGGACCACGTACTGGACGACGATTTGCCGGTCTGGGTCCCGATCCCGCCGCTGGCCGAGATCCAGGTGGCGCTGCAGGAAGCCGTGGCCGAAGTCACTGGACTTTCTGGCTACGACCTCAAGCGCATCATGCGCACCGGCACCGTCGCCACCATCGACAACCGCAACTGGGAACTGCGCGACCAGCGCGGACCGGTTCAGCGCCTGTCGCAGTCCCGCGCCATCGCGCTCGACATGGAATCGGCGACGATTGCCGCCAACGGCTTCCGCTTCCGCGTGCCCTACGGCACGCTGCTGTGCGTTTCCGACAAGCCGCTGCATGGCGAGTTGAAGCTGCCCGGCATGGCGACCGAGTTCTACAAGCGTCAGGTGGCGCAGCATCTCACCATCGGCATCAAGGCGATGGAGAAGCTTGCAGAAATGCCGATGGAGCGGCTGCATTCTCGCAAGCTAAGAAGTTTCTCGGAGACGGCGTTCCAGTAGGCGCATGCCAGCCAGCTGCTGGCGAGGCAATCCGTCGTCTTGCTTGAGCCGCAATTTGGCCGATAAGCGATCAGAACGGATTGCCGGGGCAATAAGATGACTACGGGCGGTGCGCGCTTGAGCATGATGGCTCAGCTGACATTCCTGGCGATGACGGCATTTTCGGCCGCGCTGCTGGCCGGGTTCTTCGGCGCGCTGCATCCGGCCTTCGATTCCTTCTCGCATTTCCGCATGCATCTGAGCGTGCTGACCGCGCTGCTCGCGCTGCCGCTGCTTGCCGGTTCCTACCGGCTGCAGGCGGTCGCGGCGCTGGTCTTCGCCATTGTATGCCTCGCCACGACCACGAGCGCGCTGCCCAGGTTGTCGACGCAGCAGGCGGTCGCGAAGCCGGCCGACCGGATCGTCTACAGCCTGCTGCAGATGAACCTACGCTTCAACAATCCGACGCCGAAGAA
>NZ_RZRX01000313.1:0-6014 GCF_003997405.1 Mesorhizobium sp. M2A.F.Ca.ET.042.01.1.1 | reverse complement strand
GGTTGTTGCGTCGGCTGCTGCTGGGCGCCGGCACTGCCCGCCATCATCAAGGTGGCGGCTGCGGCGACAAGTATCGCGTTGCGCATGGATATTCCTTCCATCGGATTGGGAGTGATTCCGCCCGCCTCAACGGCCCGATGGGAACGCTGAAATGGGCGCTCAAAGTGTCGGCGAGCGGGTCATTGCGTGACCATTGGGTGGCGACAATGTGTGCCCCGCGCACAAACAATTGGAATTTCGGGAGCAATTGCTGATGGCCAGGATAAGCCGCGCCTCCTATGCGCAGATGTATGGACCGACGGTCGGCGATAAGGTGCGGCTTGCCGACACCGAGCTGTTCGTCCAGGTCGAGAAGGACCTCACCGTCTACGGCGAGGAAGTGAAATTCGGCGGCGGCAAGGTCATCCGCGACGGCATGGGCCAGAGCCAGGTGACGCGGGCCGAGGGCGCCGTCGACACCGTCATCACCAATGCGCTGGTCGTCGACGCGCTTGCCGGCATCGTCAAGGCCGATATCGGCCTGAAGGATGGCCGTATCGCCGCGATCGGCAAGGCCGGTAATCCGGATACGCAGGATGGCGTCACCATCATCATTGGTCCGGGCACCGAAATCATCGCCGGCGAGGGCAAGATCCTCACCGCCGGCGGCTTCGACGCGCATATCCATTTCATCTGCCCGCAGCAGATCGAGGAAGCGCTGATGAGCGGCATCACCACCATGCTCGGCGGCGGCACCGGCCCGGCGCATGGCACCTTGGCCACCACCTGCACACCCGGCCCCTGGCATATGGCGCGCATGATCCAGTCCTTCGACGCCTTCCCGATGAATATCGGCCTGTCGGGCAAGGGCAATGCGTCAAAGCCGGCGGCGCTGGAAGAGATGGTGCTGGCCGGCGCCTGCTCGCTGAAGCTGCATGAGGATTGGGGCACGACGCCGGCCGCCATCGATTGCTGCCTGTCGGTCGCCGACGCCTACGACGTGCAGGTGATGATCCACACCGACACGCTGAACGAATCGGGCTTTGTCGAGAACACGGTGGCGGCCATCAAGGGCCGCACTATCCATGCCTTCCACACCGAGGGCGCAGGCGGCGGCCATGCCCCGGATATCATCAAGGTCTGCGGCCTGCCCAACGTCATCCCGTCCTCGACCAATCCGACCAGGCCCTACACGGTCAACACGCTGGCCGAGCATCTCGACATGCTGATGGTCTGCCACCATCTGTCGCCGTCGATTCCCGAGGACATCGCCTTCGCCGAGAGCCGCATCCGCAAGGAGACGATCGCGGCGGAGGACATCCTGCACGACATAGGCGCCTTTTCGATCATCTCCTCCGACAGCCAGGCCATGGGCCGCGTCGGCGAGGTGGCGATCCGCTGCTGGCAGACCGCCGACAAGATGAAGCGCCAGCGTGGCGCGCTGCCCGACGAAACCGGCGACAACGACAATTTCCGCGTCCGCCGCTACATCGCCAAATACACGATCAATCCGGCCATCGCGCACGGCCTGTCGAAGGAGATCGGCTCGATCACCGTCGGCAAGCGGGCCGATCTCGTGCTGTGGAATCCGGCCTTCTTCGGCGTCAAGCCGGAGATGGTGCTGGTCGGCGGCTCGATCGCCGCTGCCCCCATGGGAGATCCGAACGCCTCGATACCGACGCCGCAGCCGATGCACTACCGGCCGATGTTCGGCGCCTATGGCAAGGCGCTGACCAACTCCTCGGTGACCTTCGTCTCGAAGGCGGCGCTCGACGCCGGCCTGCGGGACAAGCTCGGCGTCGACAAGGCGATGGTCGCGGTCGAGAACACACGCGGCGGCATCGGCAAGCACTCGATGGTGCTCAACGACGCCACGCCGCATGTCGAGGTCGATCCGGAAACCTACGAGGTGCGCGCCGACGGCGAGCTCTTGACCTGTGAGCCGGCCACCGTGCTGCCGATGGCGCAGCGGTATTTTCTGTTTTGACGGGCGGCGTGCGGGCGCGTTCTTTGCGATTTTCGCAAATTGAGGGCATGATGCGCCCATGAACAGGATTGATCGCCTCCGGGCGTTGACGCCCTACGAAGCGGATTTTGTCCAGTGGTGTGCCGAGCAAGGCTCGCTGCTGCGCGAGGGACGTCTTTCCGAGCTTGACCGCGAGAATTTGGCCGAGGAGATCGAGAGCTTGGGAAGGAGGGACAAGCGGGAGATCCGTAGCAGGATGGAAGTGTTGATCACACACCTGCTGAAGTGGGAATTCCAACCAGGCCACAGGTGCCATAGCTGGCAGGCGTCGATCTCCGAGCAGCGCATCTGGATCGACGGTATCATCAAGGACAGCCCGAGCCTTCGCCGATATCCCGCGCAAATCTTCGAGGAGGCGTATAAGGGAGCTTTGCCTGTTGCTGTCAGAGAGACAGGAATGAAGAAGGCATATTTCCCCAGCGAACCTCCCTTTACCTCCAAGCAGGCGCTCGACGGTCGATTTTGGCCAGGTGGGCCGCTTTCGATGGACGACTTCCTGCGAGACTGACCACCGCTTCTTTCCGCATTCCTTGTTTAAGGCCAATGCCCACCGAAATCGCCTCCCAGCACGATATCTTCCCGCATATCCGCATCGTCATGGGCATGGTGATCGGCCTCGGCGTCACCCGGCTGCTTTCGGGAACCGCCCGCATCGTCCAGCATCCCGGCCAGTACCGGCTCTATGCGGTGCATCTCGCCTGGGTCGCCTCGGTGCTGTTGATGCTGGTGCATTTCTGGTGGTGGGAGTTCGGCCTCTACGCCATCGAGAACTGGACCTTCGGCAAGTATCTTTTCATCATCTTCTACGCCATCACGCTGTTCCTGCTCTGCGCTCTGCTGTTTCCGGATTCGATGCTCGATTACACCAGCTACGAGGATTATTTCTATTCGCGCCGCGCCTGGTTCTTCGGGTTCCTTGGCGCGACCTATCTGCTCGACGTCATCGACACGCTGCTCAAGGGTCCAGAGCATTTCGCCCGCTTCGGCAACGAATATCTGTTCCGCACGCCGGTCTTCGTGGCGCTCTGCATCGTTGCGATCCTGGTGCGCGACAAACGCTTCCACATCGCCTTCGTCGCGGCCGCGCTGATCTATCAGATATCGTTCATCCTGCGGCTGTTCGACACCATCGTCTGAGCGTTCGCGATGCGGTAGGGTTCTTGGAAAGGCAAGGGTTCAACCATGTACAAGGCTGTCGGATCGCGCGCCTCCCGCGTCAGCCGGGTGCTCTGGATGCTCCAGGAACTCGGACAGCCCTATGAGTTCGTCGAGGTAAAATTGCGCTCGCCGGAAGCCTACGCGCTCAACCCTTCAGGCAAGGTGCCGATCCTGATCGACGACGACCTGAAAATCACGGATTCGGCGGCGATTTGCGTCTATCTGGCCGACAAGCATGCCGACAAAGGCATGGGCGCCAATCCGGGCGTCGCCGGGCGCGCCGAGATGGATTCATGGATGCATTTCGCCCAGAGTGAGTTGGAAGCGCCGCTCTGGAACAAGCTGCGCCACCGCTTCCTGCTGCCGAAGGATGTTCGGGTCGATGTCGGCCCGGCTGCGGCGTATGATTTCGCATCCGAAATAAAGGCGCTGGATCGCCGGCTTGGCGACAAGCCCTATGCTTTGGGCGATCGCTTCTCGGCCGTTGACGTCTTGCTCGGCGATATGGGCGGCTGGGCGCGTGCCGGCCGCTTCCCGATCGAATCCGACCGGGTGAATGCCTATTTCGACCGTGTCCTCGGGCGCCCTGCTCGTGCCCGCGCCCAAGCTAATGGCGGAGCCATGAAATGAAGCTCAACATCACCACCGATTTCACCAAGTTTCCACGCGCCGTGTCAGTGCTCTTGGCAGGCGAGACCGGATTGACGACGCCCTACGATAAGGCCGTGCTGCCGCATGACGAGCGGCATCTGCGCCGCCGCGCCATCGAGACAGTGGCCGGTGACAAGGTGCTGGTCGACCTGCCCGAGCCGGTGGCGCTGAACAATGGCGACCGGCTGGTGCTGGAAGACGGCCGCCAGCTCGAGATCGTCGCGGCGCCCGAGGAAGTCTACGACATCCGCGCCCGCGACGCCGTTCATCTGACCGAGCTTGCCTGGCATATCGGCAACCGCCACCTTGCCGCGGCGATCGAGCCGAACCGTATCCTCATCCTGCGCGATCATGTCATCAAGGCGATGCTCGAAGGCCTCGGCGCCACGGTGAATGAGGTTTCGCTGCCGTTCAGCCCGGTGCGCGGCGCCTATTCCGGGCATGGCCACGATCATGGCCATTCGCACGACCACCATGACCACGACCACCATGGCCACGATCATGACCATCACCACCACGATCACGGCCACCACCATCACCATGACTGAGAAGCTTTCCAGAGTCGCGCTGCTGCGGCTGATGGCCTGGCTGTCGCCAGCCTTTCCGGTCGGCGGCTTCTCCTACAGCCACGGGCTTGAACGCGCCGTGCATGATGGGCTGATCGCGGATCGCGAAGACCTCGCCGGCTGGCTGGAGACGCTGGTCGAGATCGGCTCGGGTTGGAACGATGCCGTGCTGTTCGCCGAAGCCTGGCGCCGCGCGCGCGATGATGGCGATCTCGCGGAAGTCGCAGCACTTGCCGAGGCGCTTGCCGGATCGCGGGAGCGTCATATGGAGACAATGCTACAAGGCGCGGCCTTCCTCAAAGCAGCGTCCGCCTGGTCGTCTCCGGTGCTTCAACGACTGCCGGCCGATTGCCCCTATTGCGTTGCGGTCGGCGCCGTTGCCGGCAGCGGTGGCGTCGATCTTTCGCCGGCGCTGTCCGCCTTCCTGCAGGCTTTCTTCTCTAACCTCGCGCAGGCGGCGATCAGGCTCGGCGTCGTTGGCCAGATCGACGCGGTCGCATTGTTAGCCGGCTTTGAAGCCTTGGCTATGACCACGGCTGACCGCGCAGCAGCGTCTACGCTCGATGATCTCGGCGGCGCGGCCTTCATGTCCGACATAGCGGCGATGCAGCACGAAACGCAATATTCCAGGCTGTTCCGCTCATGACCGTCCTTGCCGTCATCCTCTCCTTCGTGCTGCTTTTGATCACCACGCTGCATGTCTATTGGGGCATAGGCGGCATTTGGCCCGGAACGGACCAGGCGACATGCGCCCGCGCCGTCGTCGGCTTCCGCGACATCGATGAGATGCCGTCCTCCTTCGCGAGTTTTGCTGTCGCCGCGTGCCTCGCGCTCGCGACGCTCTGGCCGCTGGCGCTTGCCGGTGTCTTTGCGACGCCCTTTCCACGGGAAGGCCTGGCGGCCACCGCATTGATGATCGGCCTCGTCTTCCTCGGCCGCGGCATAGCCGGCTTCACGCCCTGGTGGCGCAGGCTTACGCCGGAGCAGCCTTTCGCGCGGCTCGACCAAAGTCTCTATTCGCCGCTCTGCCTGTTGATCGGGCTGGGCTTTGTCATTCTCTCTACCTCGGAGTTCCCGGCATGACGTCGAAAAACGGTCCTCTTCGCATTGGCATTGGTGGCCCCGTCGGCTCGGGCAAGACGACGCTCACCGAAAAGCTCTGCAAGGCGTTGCGCGACGATTTTTCGATCGCCGTCGTCACCAACGACATCTACACCAAGGAGGACGCGATGATGCTCGCGCGGCTGCAAGCATTGCCCGAAGAGCGCATCGTCGGCGTCGAGACCGGCGGCTGTCCGCACACGGCCATCCGCGAGGATGCCTCGATCAACCTGCGGGCGATCGCGGAATTGAACAAGAAATTCCCCGACCTCGACATCATCTTCATCGAATCCGGCGGCGACAATCTCGCCGCCACCTTCTCGCCCGACCTTGCCGATCTGACGCTTTATGTCATCTCGGTCTGCCAGGGCGAGGAGATCCCGAGGAAGGGCGGCCCGGCCATCACCCGCTCGGATTTCCTCATCATCAACAAGAGCGATCTGGCGCCCTATGTGAACGTCAACCTCGATGTCATGGAGAGCGATGCCGGCCGCATGCGTGGCAAAAGGCCCTTCGGCTTCACCGACCTATCG
>NZ_RZRX01000312.1:0-6032 GCF_003997405.1 Mesorhizobium sp. M2A.F.Ca.ET.042.01.1.1 | reverse complement strand
GGCGTCAATATCGCCGCCCGCCTCGAAAGCGTCGCCGATCCAGGCACCGTGGTCGTCTCGGGTACCGCCTACGACCACCTTCAGGGCAAGCTCGACTGCGGCTTCACGCCGCTTGGCGACCTGCGCCTCAAGAACATCGAGCGGCCCGTGCGCGCTTACCGCGTCGAGGCCGACGCCAGCGCTGCACCGCCTCCCCTGCCCGAGAAACCCTCGATCGCGGTTCTGCCCTTCACCAACATGAGCGGCGACCCCGACCAGGAATACTTCGCCGACGGGCTGGTGGAAGACATCATCACGGGATTGAGCCGGGTGGACTCCTTCTTCGTGATCGCCCGAAACTCGTCCTTCACCTACAAGGGCCGGGCGGTGGACCTGCGCCAGGTCGGGCGCGAGCTGGGCGTCCGCTACGTGCTTGAAGGCAGCATCCGCCGAGCAGGTTCGCGGGTTCGCATCAGTGGGCAGTTGGTGGACGCGATCAGCGGGCACCATGTCTGGGCCGACCGCTTCGAGGGCGATATGTGCGACATCTTCGACCTGCAGGACCAGGTGACCGAGAGCGTCGTCGGCGCTGTCGAGCCGAGCATCCGGCTGGAGGAAATCAAGCAGGCGCGCATGAAGCCGACCGACTACATGAGCGCCTACGACCTTTACCTTCGCGCGCTGCCGCGCTTCTACAGCATGACCCGCGAAGGCTTTGCCGACGTGCGTCGGCTCACCAACGAGGCGCTCAGCATTGACCCTGGCTTTAACTTGGCGAAGGCACTCGGCGCCTATATCCGCAGCATCTCCGTGAGCCAGTGCTGGCACGAGCCCGACGATACCAGAGTCGCCACGCGCATGGCGCGCGAGGTACTGGCGGAAGCGCGCGACGACCCCACGAGCCTGCGCTTCGCCGCGCAGGTGATTGCCTACAGCGCGAAGGACTACGAGATGGCGCTGGCCACTATCGAACGATCCCTGCGGCTCAATCCCAATTCGGCGCAGGGCCATACGAGCTGCGGCTGGGTCAACGCACATTCCGGCCGCCCGCTCGTCGCGATCGAGCATTTTCATAGGGCAATGCGGCTGAGCCCGGTCGATCCCGAGAAGGGCATCGCGCTCTCGGGCATCGGCATGAGCTACCTGATGCTCGAGCGCTACGAGGAAGCGCTCGCATGGGGTGAACGCGCGCTGCACGAGATGCCGAACTACGGCTCCTCGCACCGGGTGGTGATCATGGCGCTGGTCAAACTCAATCGGTTGGATGAGGCGCGGGCGGCGGCGCAGCGGCTGATGGAGGCGTTCCCGACGTACACGCTCACCCTGCAAAGACAGATCAACCCATGGCAGGACAAGGTGTTCGGCGAGCGTTACGTCGAGGCCTTGGGCGTCGCCGGCGTGCCGGAGTGATCGTCGCGCATAAAATGGCAGCCTACCCCAGTCGCCCCAGCACCGGGAAGTTCTCCAGCAGCCAGTACGACACGCTCTGCACGCCGCCCGTGAGGAAAAACACGCCGGCAACGACCAGCAGCGCGCCGATGCCCTTCTCGACGCGGCCGAGATGGACGCGGAATTTGCCGAGGAAGCGCATGAAGGCGCCGGAAAACAGCGCCGCGATCAGAAACGGAATGCCGAGCCCGAGCGAATAGGCGGCGAGCAGCAGCGCGCCCTCGCCCACCGTCTCGCGCCCGCCGGCCAAAGTCAGGATCGGCCCCAGCACCGGCCCGATGCAGGGCGTCCAGCCGAAGGCGAAGGCGAGCCCCATGACATAAGCGGCGACCATGTTTGCGGGCTTGCCCTGCGACTGGAAGCGCGCCTCGCGCGACAACAGCGGAATGCGCAATATGCCCAGAAAGTTCAGGCCCATGATGATGATGAGCGCGCCAGCCGCCATCGCCAGCGGCTCCTGCCAGACCCGCAGCAGCCTGCCGATGGTCGAGGCGCCGGCGCCGAGCGCGACGAACACCGTGGAGAAGCCGAGCACGAAAGCAAGCGAGGCATAGAGCAGCGCGCCGCGCGTGCCTTCCCGCGCCGTCACGCTATGATTGCCGCGGAAATCCTCGACCGAAACGCCGGCCATGTAACAGAGATAGGGCGGCACCAGCGGCAGCACGCAAGGCGACAGGAACGAGATCGCCCCCGCGCCGACCGCGCTGACATAGCCGATGTCCAGTGCCATCCCATGAGTCCCAGTTGTGCTGGCGTCGATATAGCGATGCGGGCGTGCGCTTGCCAATCACCATTGTGTGGCACGTCGCCGCTTCGCCAAAGGAAGAAACGGGCTCCACAACGCGTTGACCGAACGAGCGCGCGACTGCCGCGCGCTTGTTTCAGGGAGACTTATGATGAAAGCGATCGCACTCGGGTTTGCCGCCCTTCTGCTCGGCACCGCCGCGTCCCAGGCCGCCGAGGCCTGGAAGGAAGCCGAAGTGGGCGGCGCCAAGATCTACACCGACGCCAAGGGCATGACGCTCTACACTTTCGACAAGGACGAGAAGGGCAAGTCCAACTGCTATGACAAATGCGCCGCCAACTGGCCGCCGCTGAAAGCCAAGGCGAGCGCGAAGACCGAAGGCGAATGGTCTGTCGTCAAGCGCACCGACGGCACCCACATGTGGGCCTATGACGGCAAGCCGGTCTACACCTTCGTCAAGGACAAGAAGGCCGGCGACATGAACGGCGAAGGCGTCGCCGGAGCCTGGCACGTCGTCAAGGCAGATTGAGCTCGCCTCATTGGGCGATCTGGCTGCCGGGTTCCTTGATCCGGCAGCCAGTCATCTTTCCGCCGGTCGTCGCCGGTTCGGGGCGCGCACGCCTCCATCGCCAAAAAAGTGATCTTTGCCATACACTCTAAGAGTGTATCGTCGGCAGCCGCTTCCCAAATTGGCCGCTTCCCCTTGACCGATTGCAAAAGCACGGCCATGTGAGCGACGAAAAGAGTGGGATTTCGTCGTGCGTCGCGGAGTTCTTCCGCCACCTCACAGCTGATTAAAGAGACCTCATGGACGTCGTCGTCGTCGAATCGCCGGCCAAGGCGAAGACAATCAACAAATATCTGGGCAAGAACTATAAGGTTCTGGCCTCGTTCGGCCATGTCCGCGATCTGCCGGCCAAGGACGGCTCGGTGCGCCCGGACGAGGACTTTGCCATGTCCTGGTCGGTCGACACCGCGTCCGGCAAGCGCCTCGCCGACATCGCCAAGGCGGTCAAGGACGCTGACGGCCTGATCCTCGCCACTGACCCGGATCGCGAGGGCGAGGCGATTTCATGGCATGTGCTGGAAGTCCTGAAGCAGAAACGCGCGCTGAAGGACAAGCCGGTCAGCCGCGTCGTCTTCAACGCCATCACCAAGGCCTCGGTGCTCGATGCGATGGCCAATCCGCGCCAGATCGACGCGCCGCTGGTCGACGCCTACCTCGCCCGCAGGGCGCTCGACTATCTCGTCGGCTTCACGCTGTCGCCGGTGCTATGGCGCAAGCTGCCGGGCGCCCGTTCCGCCGGCCGCGTGCAGTCGGTGGCGCTTCGCCTGGTCTGCGACCGGGAATCCGAGATCGAGCGCTTCATCCGCGAGGAATACTGGCAGATCGCCGCCATCCTCAACACGCCGCGCAACGATAGCTTCGAGGCGCGGCTCACTGCCTTTGCCGGCAAGAAGCTGCAAAAACTCGACATCGCCAACAAGGCGCAGGCCGATGACATCAAGGCGATGCTGGAAGGCGCGACCTTCAAGGCATTGTCGGTCGAGGCCAAGCCGACAAAACGCAATCCCGGCCCGCCCTTCACCACCTCGACGCTGCAGCAGGCCGCCTCCTCCGGGCTGGGCTTCTCGGCGACGCGCACCATGCAGGTGGCGCAAAAGCTCTACGAAGGCATGGATATCGGCGGCGAGACCGCCGGCCTCATCACCTATATGCGAACCGACGGCGTGCAGATGGCGCCCGAAGCGATCGAGGCCGCCCGCAACGCCATCGTCAGCGAATTCGGCGCGAAATACCTGCCGGAGAAGCCGCGTTTCTACACCACCAAGGCCAAGAACGCCCAAGAAGCCCACGAGGCGATCCGCCCGACCGATTTCCGCCGCACGCCGGCTTCCGTTCGGCAATATCTCGACGCCGACCAGGCCCGCCTCTACGAGCTGATCTGGAAGCGCGCCATCGCCAGCCAGATGCAGCCGGCCGAGATCGAGCGCACCACGGTCGAGATCGAGGCGGTCAACGGCGCCCGCACCGCCGAACTGCGCGCGGTCGGCTCGGTCATCCGCTTCGACGGCTTCATCGCCGCCTATACCGACCAGAAGGACGAGGACGCGGAAGACGAGGAGAGCCGCCGCCTGCCAGAGATCCGCTCCGGCGAGCAGCTTGCCCGCCAGGCGATCAACGCCACCCAGCACACGACCGAACCGCCGCCGCGCTATTCCGAGGCGTCGCTGATCAAGAAGCTGGAGGAGCTCGGCATCGGCCGGCCATCGACCTACACGGCGATCCTGAAGACGCTCGAGGACCGCGACTACGTCACCATCGACCGCCGCAAGCTGGTGCCGCAGGCCAAGGGCCGGCTGCTCTCGGCCTTCCTCGAGAGCTTCTTCGAGCGTTACGTCGAATATGACTTCACCGCATCGCTCGAGGAGAAGCTCGACGAGATTTCCGACGGCAAGCTCGCCTGGAAGGACGTTCTGCGCGACTTCTGGAAGGATTTCTCCGGCGCCGTCGACGACATCAAGGAATTGCGCGTCACCGACGTGCTCGATGCGCTCAACGAAGAGCTCGCGCCGCTGGTTTTCCCGGAGCGCGAGGACGGCTCCAACCCGCGCATCTGCCCGAAATGCGGCACCGGGAACCTGTCGCTGAAGCTCGGCAAGTTCGGCGCCTTCGTCGGCTGCCCGAACTATCCGGAATGCTCCTACACCCGCCAGCTCGGCGACGCCGCCAATCCCAATGGCGAGAACGGCAATGGCGAGGACGGCGTCAGGCTGCTCGGCAAGGATCCTTACACGGCCGAGGAAATCACGCTGCGCAGCGGCCGCTTCGGTCCCTATATCCAGCGCGGCGAAGGCAAGGAGGCCAAGCGCTCCAGCCTGCCCAAGGGCTGGACGCCGGAGTCGATCGACCACGAAAAGGCGCTGGCGCTGCTGGCCCTGCCGCGCGATGTGGGAAAACACCCCGAGACCGGCAAGATGATCTCGGCCGGCCTCGGCCGCTACGGCCCGTTCGTGCTGCATGACGGCACCTACGCCAATCTGGAGAGCATCGAGGACGTGTTCTCGATCGGCCTGAACCGCGCCGTCTCGGTGATCGCCGAGAAGCAGCAGAAGGGCAAGGGCGGCCGCAACGGCGCCACGCCGGCAGCGCTGAAAGAGCTTGGCGACCATCCCGACGGCGGCGGCAAGATCACGGTACGCGACGGCCGCTACGGGCCCTATGTCAATTACGGCAAGGTCAATGCGACGCTGCCCAAGGGCAAGGACCCGCAATCTGTGACGATGGAAGAAGCGCTCGCCCTGATCGCCGAAAAGGAAGCCAAGGGCGGAGGCGGCAAAAAGCCCTTCCGCAGGGCGGCAAAGAAAGGGTAGCAGGACGTGGCGCGCAGGATCTCCGGAAGAAGCCACGGCGATCCGCGCCACGCCGACACGAGGGCCAAGGTCAAGGACGACTATCGGCCCTCGCGCGACGAGATCCTGCGCTACATCGCCGAAAATCCCGACCGCTCCGGCAAGCGCGAGATCGCCAAAGCCTTTGCGCTGCGCGGCGAGGATCGCGTCTGGCTGAAAGACATGCTGCGCGACCTCCAGGATGAGGGTCTGCTCAACAAGGAGCGCAAGCGCCTGACCCGCGCCGGCGCGGTGCCTCATGTCGCCGTGCTCGATATTTTCGGCCGCGACGAAGACGGCGTGCTCCTGGCCAATCCGAGCGAATTTACCGGCGCCGGTTCTCCGCCCGTCATCGCCATCCGCATATCGCGCGGCGCCAGCGGCCCGGCGCCCGGCATCGGCGACCGCGTGCTTGCCAAAACCTTCCCGACCGACGATCCGTCGGGCCCTGCCTATACCGGCCGGG
>NZ_RZRX01000311.1:0-6036 GCF_003997405.1 Mesorhizobium sp. M2A.F.Ca.ET.042.01.1.1 | reverse complement strand
GGGCGACAGTTTCGTGCAGCAGATCGTCGGTCACGGGCTTGCCGCAAAACTCTCGGCAAAGCTCGGCGAAGGGGTCGTCAACGGCATGATGACGGCGCGCATCGGCATCGCGGCGATGGAGACCGCCCGCCCATTGCCATTCATTGCCGTGAAGCGACCAGGCCTCGGCGATTTCCTCTCAGCGCTGACCTCGTTCGCGGCCAAAAAAGACGGTCAGGCGGAGCAATAGAGTAAACGCGAAAGCCACCTCCAGTGACGAAGCATTAACCAATCTTCGCCATGGTCGATCAGGTCCCAAGAATAGACTCTGTCATGCCGGGTGTCGTCCATGAGAAGCGTAATCCTGTCCTGCGTGCTGCCTGCGACCGTTGCCATTGCCGCGCCGCTCGGATTGGTCGAAAAAGCCTTTGGCGCCGAGCCGGACAAGCAGTTCTTCCGTTCCGTCGAGGGCCGATGGGTAGGCCCTGGCGAGATCATCGCCGGCAAGTACAAGGGCACCAAATTCATCTGCGATTTCAATGGCTCGACGCCTGACGGCAAGGTCGGCATGACGCTGGACGGCAACTGCCGGGTCGGCGTATTCACGCAGAAGATGTCCGCGACCGTCGAGCGCAAGGGTCGCGACGGCTACAGGGGCGCCTTCATGGGCGGCTCGACCGGCAACGGCATGGATATTGTCGGCGGCAACGTCGTCGACGCTCAGAAGGTCGTCTTCACCATCAACCGCAACCAGTTGAACGGCGTCATGCAGGCCCGCGTGCCCGACGACAATTCGATGACCGTGACGGTGGCGGTGCGTGTCGACAAACAGCTGGTGCCAGTGATCGGCATGAGCCTGAAGCGGGTCGATTCGGTCGAAGTCGGCGCTATCGCCAAGAACTGACCAGAGGCGCCGACCTTAGCAAAACAAAAAGGCGGCGGCCGCCTGGCCACCGCCTTGCCGTTACTCGACGGCTGCGCTCAACCCTTGAAGGTGGCCGTCAATTCGTCATAGGCCTTGCAGGCTTCGTCAAGCGTCGTCGCGCCCTGGTACTTGGCGGTCACAGCCTGAGCCTTTTCGGTCAGGTCAGCGGCCTTGCTTGGATCCTTGGTGATCGCCGCCTGAAGTGCGGCAGCCATGTCCTGCGCCTTCTTGGCGGCTATTTCCTGGGTGCATTCCGGCCCCTTGGAGCAAGCCGAGGCAGCCAACGCCGCAACACCTACGGCGACGAGCAAAAACTTCTTCATGTCAATTATCTCCTCAAAAAAGGCGGCCGCCCATCGCAGCCGCCTCCCATGGCCGAAGCCGAACGTGCCATAACCGCTGATTGTGGCGGCACGCAACGACCGGGCCGCATAAACTTGTGTAACCAGGCTGCAATATCGCGGCGTTCCAGGTTCAGGCCGCCCAATACATTGAGCACCTCACCGTTTTCGTGAAACGGTGAGGTGCTCTACCGGAACAAGTTCACCCGCGAGGCTGCGACAGCGCCAGCACGACTGTCGATGCGGCAAGGACGACGGTAAGGGTCATAGGTCCCGAGGCGCCATAGGTGTCCACGACATAGCCGCCGACAACCGCGCCGGTGGTGATGGCAATCTGGAAAGAGACGACCATCAGGCTACCGGCCGCTTCCAGCGCATCAGGCGCCGCGCGCGACAGATTGGTTGGCAGCACGACGGGCCCCATGCCGAAGGCCAAGCCCCACAGCGTGACGAATCCGAAGGCCACGCCAATGTGCACACCCCAAAGCACCAATGCCAACGCCGCAATCGCCATCAACGCGGCGGTGACCACGAGGGCCAAGCGGATATCGGCGTCGGCCATGCGGCCTCCGGCAACGTTGCCGATCACGGCGGCGACGCCAAATCCGAGCAGGGCCAGGGCAATTGGCCCTGTTGCAAGCTGCGTCACCTGTTCGAGGAAAGGGCGCACATAGACCGAACCGGCAAAATGCCCCGTCATCAGCAAAAGGATGGCCAGCATGCCGAGTTGAACGCCACGCCGCCGTGTCAGCCGAAATACATCCGCAAGACTATTGCTGGCGGTGGCAGGCAGGGTCGGCAGGCTAAGCAACTGCAGCAGCATGGCAATCACAGCCAGCCCCGCCGTCAAGGCCATGGCGCTGCGCCATCCCACCCAGTCGCTGATCAACGCACCCGCCGATGGTGCGGCAATGGTGGCAAGCGAGACGCCGAGGGTGACGATGCCCATGCCCCGACCTGTCGCATTGGCGCCAACCAGCCGGGCCACGACGGCAACCGAGAGTGCCCAAAAGGCGCTGAGAGCAATTCCGAGCCCTGCCCGGCCCAACAGCAGCAACCAGAAATTGGGCGCCAGCGCCGAAAGGAGGTTGGAGCCGACCGCCAAGGCGCTGAGGCCAACCAGCACCGTCTTGCGGTTCAACCGGCCGATGAGAACATTGCTCAACATGGCCGTCACGGCGCCGACAGAAGCGGTGGCGGTAACCACCTGTCCGGCCGTTCCTTCGCTGATGCCGAGATCGCGCGCCATTGGGGTCAGCAGACCTGCCGGCAGGAATTCGGCTGACACCAGGGCAAAGCTGGTGGCCGCCAATGAAATGACCGAGAACCAGGTGGCTGCGTTCCACGTGGTTGGCGCGGCGCTATCGAGGTCTAATGCCTCGTCTTCAAGCTGTAATGTTGTGTCTGTCACCGGAAGGATCTCCAAGGAATGGAGGCCTTCAATAGACGAGTCCTTTCGGATGATATGTATCCTAAAATCCGAAATTCATATCCGTTCGTCCGGAAATTGTGCGACGCACAACGCCAGGCGAGACATTGGTGATGCGTTTGAACGCGCGCGCGAAGGACGCTTCGCTGTCATAGCCCAAACGGGTAGCGACCTCGGCAACCGACAAGCCGTTTTGCCCCAGCAACTCGCGGGCAAGCTGCATACGCAGACGGGCGAGATAGTGGGCAGCGCCCTCCCCTAATACGGCGCTGAAGCGCTCGGCGAAAATCGAGCGCGATTGGCCTGCCAGGCCAGCAAGGCTTTCCAAGGTCCAGTTATGGCCGGGGTTTCGGTGCATGGCTGCCAGCGCACGCCCGATATGGGGGTCGCGGATAGCGGCAAGCCAACCGGTGGTCGCGGCTCCCGTGCAATTGACCCAGCAGCGGATGAGCCGGGCTGTCAACAAGTCCGCCATGCGCGACAGAATCGTGGCGCTGCCCATCTGCGGTTGCGCGGCCTCAGCCGTCATAGCCGTCAGCAAAGGACGCATGACCGGATCATTGCCGGCCACGTCGCAGCCCTTGATGATCGGCGGCATCAACGTGATCAACGGATCGAGCGCACAGACGCCCAAGGCCATGGAGCCGCAGAAAAGAGTGCTTGTCGCGCCCGTCCCTTCCCGCACCACCTCGCAGACATTGCTGCCCAACTTGGTCACCTGGCAGCTCTCGAGGGAGTCGCCGACAACGTCCGGCGCGCTGGCCAGCCGATGGGCTATGCCTTGCGGCAGCAGGACCAGGTCGCCATCGCGCAACTCCTGCCAGCCTTCCGCTTCAGTATAGATCCAGCACGGACCCTGGCCGACAAAGTGAAAGCGAAGCAGCCTCTGTTGCGGAAAGGCGATGCTCCATGGATGTCGCAGCTCGCAGCGGCCATAGTTCACGCCACTCAAGCGAAAGTCCTGCAGGACTTCGCTGAGCGCATCCATCGGGACATGCGGAAGCGGGCGGGACGAATAGTCAGACATTTCGCCATTATAGATGCCGAACGTCCGACAGGCAAGCGAAGGTCCCTCCGACGGCGCCCTACCCTTCCTGGCAGGCCTCCCGCCCTTGCCTCTCCCTCCCGGTGCATGCAAGGAGTGTTTCTAATGCATGTCGCCCAGAAGTGCGCAGCGGTTCTGGGATAACGACATGCATCCAGCAAATGCATGTCGCCCAGAAGTGTGCAGCGGTTCTGGGACAACGACATGCATCAAGCAAAGACCTGAAGCGCGTCCACCTGATTCTTTTCCAGGCGAACGCGCTTTTGAGCAACAGGATGACAGCCATGGCAGCTGAAACGTCGAGCAGCGATCTGGTGCAGGTGGTGGCGTTGCTCGCGGCCGGCGTCATCGCCGTGCCGATCTTCAAGCGCATGGGGCTGGGCTCGATCCTCGGCTACCTTGCCGCAGGCGTGGTCATCGGCCCGTTCGGCCTGCGCGTCTTTTCCGAATCGGGATCGATCCTCCACGTCGCGGAGCTCGGCGTCGTCATGTTCCTGTTCATCATCGGGCTGGAAATGCAGCCATCGCGGCTCTGGGGCCTGCGTCGCGAGATCTTTGGATTGGGTGCCCTCCAGGTCGGCGTCTGCGCGGTCCTGCTCACCCTCGTCGGACTGGCCGGAGGCTTTCCCATCGCGCAGTCCTTCGTTGCCGGCGCCGGCTTCGTGCTGACCTCGACGGCGATCGTCATGCAGTTGCTGGAAGAGCGCGGCGAGATCGCCACGCCGAAAGGCCAGCGCATCGTCTCCATCCTCTTGCTTGAGGACCTGATGATCGTGCCGCTGCTGGCGCTGGTCGCCTTCCTCGCGCCGGGCGGCGCCGAAACCAGTATTTCGGAGCGGCTGAGCGAAGTCGGCATCGGCATTGCCGCGATCGTCGGACTGGTCGTGGCCGGCCGTTACCTGCTCAATCCGCTTTTCCGCGTCCTGGCGGACGCCCGCGCCCGCGAGGTCATGACCGCCGCGGCCCTCCTGGTGGTGCTGGGATCGGCTCTCGCCATGCAGCTCTCCGGCCTGTCGATGGCGATGGGCGCCTTCCTCGCCGGCGTGCTCCTGTCGGAATCGACCTTTCGACACCAGCTCGAAGCCGATATCGAGCCGTTCCGCGGCATCCTGCTCGGCCTGTTCTTCCTCGCAGTCGGCATGTCGCTCGACCTGAGCGTCGTTGCCCATAACTGGCGGCTCGTCGCCATCTATGTCATCGCCTACATGGTCATGAAGGCGCTCGGCATCTACATCGTCGCGCGCATCCTGAAGAGCGGCCACCGCGAGGCGCTAGAACGCGCCGTCTTCATGGCGCAGGGCGGCGAATTCGCCTTCGTGCTTTATTCGTCTGCCGCCGCAGTCGGCATCATCGACGGCCAGGCCAACGCAACGCTCACCGCCATCGTCATCATCTCGATGGTGCTGACGCCGCTCGCGATCCTGGCGCTGCGCTCCCTCACCCCGCGCGACGAGCAGTCGCTCGACGGCGTCGACGTCGCCGAGGGCCTCACCGGCAGCGCGCTGATCATCGGTTTCGGCCGCTTCGGCCAGATCGCAAGCCAGCCGCTTCTATTGCGGGGGCTGGACGTCTCGATCATCGACAACGAGGTGGAGATGATCCAGGCGGCGGCCAATTTCGGCTTCAAGGTCTATTATGGCGATGGCACGAGGCTCGATATCCTGCATGCGGCCGGCGCCGGGCGGGCTCGCGCGGTGCTGATCTGCGTCGACAAGCCGGACGCCGCCGTGCGCATCGCGCAGCTGATCAAGGCCGAATTCCCGCTGGTCACCATCCTGGCGCGCGCCTACGACCGCGGCACCGCGCTGCAGCTCATTCGTGCCGGCGTCGACTACCAATTGCGCGAAACCTTCGAATCGGCGCTCGTCTTCGGCGGCTCGGCGCTGGAGGCATTGGGCGTCGATCCGGAGGAGGTTGCCGAGGTCATCGAGGACGTGCGCCGTCGCGATACCGCTCGCTTCGAAACGCAGCTTGCCGAGGGCATCCGCGCCGGCCAGCGTTTCCTCAAGGGCAACATCGGCACGCCGATCCCGACGCCGCTCACGCAACCGCGCCGGGCCGGCCGCGCGCTGAACCAGGAAACAGCCGTCGTGCTGAACGAGGCAGAGACCAACAACTGAGGGGCAAGGCATGGCAGAGCTCGACGCGCGGGCGCTTTCGGTCACCAAATTCTGGCGCGACGCCGGCGAGGACGCCTGGTTCGAGAAGAACGACGCCTTCGACACCGATTTTCGCAGCCGCTTCCTGGAGTTGCATTACGCTGCCGCGCGGCGCGAATGCGACGATTGGAACGCCCATGCCGAAGGATCGCTGGCGC
>NZ_RZRX01000310.1:0-6096 GCF_003997405.1 Mesorhizobium sp. M2A.F.Ca.ET.042.01.1.1 | reverse complement strand
AGGCAAGCTCATCACCCGCGAGCGGCGACTGAAGGACGAGCCGCTCGACGGCACGATCGGCATCGGCCACACGCGCTGGGCGACGCACGGCGTGCCCAACGAGACCAACGCGCATCCGCATTTTTCCAACGGCGTGGCCATCGTCCACAATGGCATCATCGAGAATTTCGCCGAGCTGCGCGACGAGCTCACCCGGGACGGCTACAGCTTCGCCTCGCAGACCGACACCGAAGTCGTGGCGCATCTGGTGGCGCGCGAGCTAGCCAAAGGGCTGAAGCCGGTGGAGGCCGCGCATGCGGCGCTGAAGCGGCTGTCCGGCGCGTTCGCGCTGGCGATCATGTTCCAGGGCGACGAGGACCTGATCGTCGGCGCCCGCAACGGTCCGCCTCTGGCTGTTGGCCATGGCGATGGCGAGATGTTTTTGGGCTCCGATGCGATAGCGCTGGCGCCCTTCACCAACTCGATCACCTATCTGGAGGACGGCGACTGGGCAGTCGTGCGCCGCGAAGGCGTGACCATCTACGACATCGACGGCAGCAAGGTCGACCGCAAGCGCCAGCAGTCGCTGTCGACCAGCTTCATGGTCGACAAGGGCAACCGCCGGCATTTCATGGAAAAGGAAATCCATGAGCAGCCGGAGGTGATCTCGCACACGCTGGCGCATTACGTCGATTTCGTTTCCGGTCGGTCGAAGCCGCTCGACCTGCCGTTCGACTTCGCCAGGATCGGCCGGCTGGCGCTTTCGGCCTGCGGCACCGCCTATCTCGCCGGGCTGATCTCGAAATACTGGTTCGAGCGCTATGCGCGATTGCCCATCGATATCGATGTCGCTTCCGAGTTCCGCTACCGCGAAATGCCGCTTTCGGCCAATGACGCGGCCTTCTTCATCTCGCAGTCGGGCGAGACCGCCGACACGCTTGCCTCGCTGCGCTATTGCCGCCAGGCCGGCATGAAAATCGGCGCCGTCGTCAATGTGCGGGAATCGACCATGGCGCGCGAATCCGACGTCGTGCTGCCGACGCTTGCCGGCCCGGAGATCGGCGTCGCCTCGACCAAGGCTTTCACCTGCCAGCTGTCCGTCTTGGCTGCGCTTGCGGTCCGCGCGGGAGTGGCGCGCGGCACGATCTCGCCCGATCAGGAAAAGCAGCTCGTGCGCGAGCTTTCCGAAGCGCCGCGTTTCGCCACCCAGGTGCTGAAGCTCGACGAGCAGATCGAGCGCATCTCGCGCGAGCTGTCGCGCTACAAGGATGTGCTCTATCTCGGCCGCGACACCAATTTCCCGCTGGCCATGGAAGGCGCGCTAAAGCTCAAGGAAATCTCATACATCCACGCC
The DNA here is from genome assembly GCF_003997405.1 of Mesorhizobium sp. M2A.F.Ca.ET.042.01.1.1. Taxonomy (NCBI): domain Bacteria; kingdom Pseudomonadati; phylum Pseudomonadota; class Alphaproteobacteria; order Hyphomicrobiales; family Phyllobacteriaceae; genus Mesorhizobium; species Mesorhizobium sp. M2A.F.Ca.ET.042.01.1.1. The sequence goes on along the minus strand of NZ_RZRX01000310.1, from coordinate 4,763 downwards.
GAGGGCTATGCCGGCGGCGAGCTCAAGCACGGGCCGATCGCGCTGATCGACGAGAACATGCCGGTGATCGTCATCGCGCCGCATGACCGCATCTTCGAAAAGACCGTGTCGAACATGCAGGAAGTGGCGGCACGCGGCGGCAAGATCATCCTGATCACCGACGCCAAGGGCGCGGCGCAGGCCGGCATCAAGACGATGGAGACGATCATCCTGCCCGAGGTGCCGGAGATCATTTCGCCGATCATCTACGCGCTGCCGATCCAGATGCTCGCCTATTTCACCGCCGTGTTCATGGGCACCGACGTCGACCAGCCGCGCAATCTGGCGAAGTCGGTGACGGTGGAATAGCAGTCGCCACTACCGGCAGGTCGTGGATTGCGTTATGGCTTCGTCGGTTGGCACTTCGAAGTGCGACGGCCAGCGGCCGTCTTTCGTCATCCACGGGCGGAGCAGGAGCGAAGCTCCTGCGCAGACCCGAGGATCCATTCCGTGACGTTTGAGCGGATCGAGCCGTCCAGAATTTGGCGCTACCACCCGATGCCACGGAAGAGCTCGAACCACTCCGGATTGGTCTTCTCGATCAGTTCGATTTTCCATTGGCGCGGCCAGCGTTTCAGCGATTTTTCGCGCTGGATCGCGTCGCGGATGTCGAAATATTCCTCGTACCAGACCAGACGCTGCACGCCGTAACGCCCGGTAAAGCGCGAGCCTCCGCCGGACCTGTGCTCCGGCATCCTACGGCTGAGGTCGTTTGTGACACCGGTGTAGATGGTCCCGCGCTTCTTGCTCGCAGTCATGTAGACATAGCCTGTCATGCACGAAGAATAACGGTTGGATGATCAGATGCCTATTCTGATGGGTTGCACCCTCCGGCTAACGTCACGGAATGGATCCTCGGGTCTGCGCGCGTCGCTTCGCTCCTTGCTTCGCCCGTGGATGACGAAGGAAAGAAGGTTTCGGCTAATCGTGAACCGAAGCAGCTTCCGTTTGGAATACGGGGAGCTCTGGTTTCTTTGTATCATTGCATGATACATGTCTGGAGAAGGGCACTCGCCCTAACCCTTTGAGGATACTGAGCTATGCTCAAGTTTGCACGCCCTGTTCACCCCGGAGAATTCCTGCGCGAGGAGTATCTGGTGCCTCGGCATGAGCGCTGGCGCGCTGGCGAAGAAGCTGAACCTTCCGCGCACGCGGATCGAGCGAATCATCAAGGAAGAGGTTGATCTTACCCCGGATACTGCGCTTCGTCTCGCCAGGTTTTTCAACACCACGCCTGAGTTCTGGATGAATTTCCAGAAGGCTTACGAATTGGAGACCGAGGCGAAAAAAATAGCGTCGGAACTCGAGAAGATCGTGCCTTTGGACGCAGCAGCGTAGCTGGCATTCTTTAAAAACTTCGTAGTTCCAAACCGGCTCGCGGTTCACTAATCTCTGCGCTGCAACATGCGCCGCGGTGAGCCCCATGTCCGACGCCCTGAAGACCTCTGGCATGACCCGGCTGAGGAATTACTTCCTGACGGGGTTCGTCGTCTGCGCGCCGCTGGCGATCACGGCCTATATCGCCTGGTCGCTCATCGGCTGGGTCGATTCCTGGGTGAAGCCCTACATTCCGGGCCGCTACAATCCCGACACCTACCTGCCGTTCCCGGTTCCGGGCTTCGGGCTGATCGTGGCGCTCGTGCTGATCACGCTGATCGGTTTCCTGACCGCCAACATCGTCGGCCGCGCCATCGTCAATTTCGGCGAGCGGCTGCTTGGCCGCATGCCGCTGGTGCGCGGCATCTATGGCTCTCTGAAGCAGATTTTCGAGACCGTGCTGTCGAACAAGGGCGACATGTTCCGCCAGGTCGGGCTGGTCGAGTATCCGCGCAAGGGTGTCTGGTCGCTGGTTTTCGTCGCCAGCGAGAAGGAAACCGAGATCAACCAGAAGCTCGACCAGGAAGGCGATCCGCTGATCGCGGTGTTCATGCCCTGCACGCCCAACCCGACCACCGGTTTCCTGATGTATGTGCACAAATCCGAGATCGTGCTGCTCGACATGTCGATCGAGGACGGCGCCAAGCTGATCGTCTCGGCAGGCATGGTGGCTCCTGAAGTCAAGGCAAAGCTGGTGACGCTGAATGGCGAACCCGTCGAAGGTGGTCTCGCCAACCCGCCGCTTGGCGCTCAGCCGGCGCGCAGCAGCCGTACCGCCTCGTCGCGACCGAACAGGTAAAGCAACAGGCGCAGCGCCTCGCCGCGTTCGGACTGCAGTTCCGGGTCGCGCGACAGGATCAGCCGCGCGTCGTCGCGAGCCGCTTCCAGCAGGTCGGCATGGAATTCGAGGCGCGCCACCTGGAAGCCAGGCGTGCCGGATTGGCGCGTGCCCAGCAATTCGCCTTCGCCGCGCAGTTTCAGATCTTCCTCGGCGATCTTGAAGCCGTCCTCCGTCTCGCGCATCACCGACAACCGGCGCTTTGCAGTCTCGCCGAGCGGGTCCTTGTAGAGCAGCACGCAGGAGGAGGGCTTGTCGCCGCGTCCGACGCGGCCGCGCAACTGGTGCAACTGCGCAAGGCCGAAGCGCTCCGCATGTTCGATCACCATGATGGTCGCATCAGGCACGTCGACGCCGACTTCGATGACGGTGGTGGCGATCAGGATGCGTGTCTCACCGTCCTTGAAGGCGCGCATCGCCTCGTCCTTCTCCGCGCCTTTCATGCGGCCATGCACAAGGCCTATCCGGCCGCCGAACAGCGGTTTCAGCGAAGCAAAGCGATCCTCCGCCGACATTAGTTTCATTTCCTCGGATTCCTCGACCAGCGGGCAGATCCAATAGATTTTCTGGCCATCGGCGACGGCATCAAGCATGCGGCCCACCAGTTCATCCAGCCGCTCCATCGGCAAGGTGACGGTGCGGATCGGCTGCCGACCGGCCGGTTTCTCGGTGAGTTTCGAGACATCCATGTCGCCGAAGGCGGTCAGCACAAGCGTGCGCGGGATGGGTGTGGCCGTCATCACCAGCATGTCGGGCGCATCGCCCTTGGCGGTGATGGCCAGGCGCTGGTGGACGCCGAACCGATGCTGCTCGTCGATGACTGCCAGCACAAGGTCGTGGAATGTCACCGTTTCCTGGAACAGCGCATGCGTGCCGACGACGATGTCGATCGTGCCGCTGGCAAGGCCTGCAAGCGTCTCAGTGCGCTCGCGACCCTTCTCGCGCCCGGTGAGGATGGCGAGGCGCAAGCCGACTTTCTCGGCCAGTGGCGCGATGGTCGCCAGATGCTGGCGCGCCAGGATTTCGGTCGGCGCCATCAGCGCCGCCTGGCCGCCGGCCTCGACGGCGCGCGCCATGGCGAGCAGCGCCACTACCGTCTTGCCGGAGCCGACATCGCCTTGCAGCAGGCGCAGCATGCGTTCGGGATCGGCGAGATCGGCGTTGATCTCGCCGAGCGCGAATTCCTGGCTGGGGGTGAGCCTGTAGGGCAGCGCGGCGCGCAGCTTCTCGACGATGCGGTCGTCGCCGACGAGTGGCCGGCCCGAGAGGCGGCGGATTCTGGCCCGCACCAGCGCCAGCGACACCTGGCCGGCCAGCAGCTCGTCATAGGCAAGCCGGCGCCAGGCCGATCCCTCGATGGCAACGTCGATCGGGTCCTTGGGATAATGGATGCGGGCGAGCGCATCGCAGAAGGACGGAAAGGTATGGCGGCGCATGAAGGCGTCGTCCTGCCATTCCGGCAGTTCCGGCAGGCGGCCCAGCGCCTGTCCGATGGCGCGGCGCAGCACCTTGGCCGACAGGCCGGCGGTGAGTGGGTAGACCGGCTCGACCAGCGGCAGGCCCTCGGCCTCGTCGATTGGCGCGATATGGTCCGGATGGACCATGGTCGGGCGGCCATTGAACCACTCCATGCGGCCGGAGATTACCACTCGCTCGCCTTCGGGAAGCATCTTCTGCAGATAGGCGGCGTGGGCATGGAAGAAGGTCAGCGCGACCTCGCCGGTGTCGTCATGGGCATAGACGCGGTACGGCACCGACCTGTTGCCGCGCGGCGGCGGCTGGTGGCGGTCGACCCGCACTTCGAGCGTGACGATCTGGCCCTCGGCCGACAGGGCGATGCCGGGCCGATTTCGGCGGTCGATCACGCTGTTGGGCAACAAGAACAGAAGATCGGCAGCGCGCGCGGCGCGATCGCCGAGATCGGCCGGCACGACACGTTCGATCAGCAAGCCGACCTTCGGGCCGACGCCGGCGAGCGAAGTGATCGGGACGAACAACGGATCGAGGATGCTGGGACGCATCGTGTCAGCTTATGTCGCGACAGCGGCAGCGCAAGGCTGACACCGGTCTCTATCCACGCTATATGCGCCGCTTCGAACAAGGATAGCGTGCCATGACCGGAACACAGCGATCAAGCGAGGGGTTGGATGCCCGCCGCCGCAAGCTGCTGTTCCGCTCCTGGCATCGCGGCATGCGGGAGATGGACCTGATCCTCGGCTCCTTTGCCGACGCCGAGATCGGCGCCTTGACCGGCGATGAAATCGACCAATATGAGAGGCTTCTCGAAATTTCCGACACCGATTTCCTGCCGATGGTCACCGGCGAGCACCCGGTTCCGCCCGATATCGATTGCGCGGTGCTGCGGAAAATCATGGCGTCGCGCCGGACCATGACATTTTGAAAAACGAATGAGCCTCATTCCTTCCATCGGCCTGCCCAAGGGCCGCGCCGGCCAGTTCATCGTCGACGGCGTCGCCGACGGCTACGAAGCCTTCGCCCTGGTGCAGAC
>NZ_RZRX01000030.1:0-37002 GCF_003997405.1 Mesorhizobium sp. M2A.F.Ca.ET.042.01.1.1 | reverse complement strand
GTCCCACGCCAGGCGGGCTATCAGGACTTCTTCTTTCCGCTCGACGGCGTCCGCGACTGGAACCGGCTCTACGGGCCGCGCGGGCTTTTCCAGCACCAGAGCGTGGTGCCGGAGGAGAAGGCCCGCCGCATCGTGCCCGCGCTGCTCGAGGCTGCGCGACGGGCGGGGCAGGGATCGTTCCTGACCGTGCTCAAGCGCTTTGGCGACGTCCGCTCGCCGGCGCTGCTGTCGTTCCCGCGGCCGGGCTACACGCTGACGCTGGATTTCCCAAACAAGGGCGAGAGGACGTTGCGGCTGCTCGCCGAGCTCGACCGTATCACGGTCGAGGCGGGCGGGGCGGTGAACCCCTACAAGGACGCCCGGATGGGGCCTGAGACATTCGCCGCGTCGTTCCCGCAATGGCAGCGGCTGGAGGCGCTTCGCGACGCGGCTTTCATGTCGAGCTTCTGGGCGCGTACCGCCATGAGATCGGAGATCGGACATGGGACAGCTGAAGCCGCCGAATAGATAAAAGTCGAATAGATCATGGTAAATGAAGCGTTACGCCATGGTTCACTCAAAACAATATCACGGCTTCACGAAATATTTGCAGGTTTGTAATAGGACCGCCCAAGGGGCGGGGTGGCAACAATGAAATACATAATCTTCATTCTCTTCACGGTCATGACCAATGCCGCGGCACAGCTGATGCTGAAGCAAGGCATGATGTCGATGGGGCCGATCTCCTTCGAAGGCGTCAATCCGCTCGTCAGGCTGCTGCAGATCGTGTTCAGCCCCTGGGTGTTCCTCGGTCTGTGCACCTTCGTCATCTCGATGGCGTCGCATCTCTACGTGCTGTCCAAGGTCGAGCTCAGCTTCGCCTATCCGTTCCTCAGCCTCGCCTATGTCGCCGTGGCGATCTTTGCCTATTTCGTCTTCCGCGAGAACCTCAATGGCTGGCGCATCGCCGGCATCGCCTGCATCTGCGTCGGCACGATCCTGATCGCCCAGAGTGGCAGAGAAATGGGTGGGCGCGAGCACAAGGACCGGACCGCTTCCATCGCGTCCGAGAAAATCCAGACAAGCGAGATCGTTCGATGAGACATGTGATTTTCGGCGGGGACGGTTTCGTCGGCCGTCACCTTGCACCCAAGCTCGTCGCCGATGGCGAGAATGTCGTCGTCGCCGACATCGTCAAGAGCGACCTGCCGCATTACCGTTCGATGCGCTTCATCACCTGCGATGTCACCGATCCGGCCTCGGTCGCGGCGGTCGGGCTAAAGGCTGACGACATGGTCTATAATCTGTCGGCCAAGATGCTGTCGCCTATCCAGGTGCGAGCCAAGCGGCATGATTTCTTCTTTCCGGTGAATTTTCACGGCACCGAGAACATCATCCAGGCGATGGACAAGGCCGGCGCCTCGAAGCTCGTCCACTACACGACCGACATGATCTACGGCCACACGGTGGTGCTGCCCATGACCGAGGACCATCCGGTCTCGCCGCTCGGCGAATATGGCCTGTCGAAGCTGAAGACCGAGGAGCTCGCCGCCGAATGGCGCAAGCGCGGCATGTCGATCTCGCTGTTCAGGCCGCGCCTCATCATCGGTCCCGGCCGCCTCGGCATCCTGGAAAAACTGTTCAAGCTGATCGACTGGAACCTGCCCGTGCCGATGATCGGCTCCGGCAGGAACCCTTATCAGTTCATCTCGGTGTTCGACTGCGCGGAAGCCGCGCGCGCAGCCTGGAAGGCCGGCGTGCCCAACGAGGCTTACAATCTTGGCTCGCTCAATCCGCCGCCGGTCAAGAAACTGCTCGGCGACCTCATCCGTCATGCCGGCTCGAAGTCGATCCTGCTGCCGACACCCGGCTGGGCAGTCAAGCGCACGCTCGACCTGCTCGATTTCCTCAACATGCCGATCATGGATCCTGAACAGTATCTGATCGCCGACGAGGAATGCGTGCTCGACGTGTCGAAGGCCGAGCGCCAGCTCGGCTGGGTGCCGCAATATCGCGACGAGGACATGCTGATCGCCGCCCACAGCGAATACCGCGCCAAGAAGGACGGTCACGCTGTGACCACCAGACACGTGCCCGCCGAATAGAGCGTGAAGGGAAGATTTTCAGATGACTGTCATGGCTAAGCCGGAACAGACAGGCGCGCGCACGCTGGTTGAAGCGCCGGCGCTGTCGCCCACCTCCATCGCCAAGCCAGACTTGATCAGCGTCGAGCAGGCCAAGGCGCTGGATGTCGCCCGCATCACCGATCTGTTCAAGGCGCATCTCAATCCCGGGCAGCTGCATTTCATGAAGCTGCTCGGCTTCCACAAGGTCAAGATCGAGCGCGCCGAGGGCATGTTCTATATCGACCAGAACGGCCGCAAGATCCTCGACTTCTTCGGCGGCTTCGGCTCGCTGGCCTTCGGCCACAACCATCCGCGCATCCTGGAAGCCCGCAAAAAGTTCCAGGAGGAAAAGCGCCAGGAGATCGCCATTGCCTTCATGTCGCAATATGCGGCGGCACTTGCGCACAACATCGCCAAATGCTCGCCTGGCGACCTCGATATGGTGTTTTTGGGCTCGTCCGGCTCGGAAGCCATGGAAGCGGCGGTGAAGCTTGCCGAGCGCGCCGCTGGCCCGAAGCGGCCGAAAATCGTCTATGCCGAGAATTCCTTCCACGGGAAGACCAAGGGCGTGCTGGCGATCACCGACGGCCAGCTCTACCGCGCCGACTTCAAGGTGGCCGACAATGTCGTGCGCGTTCCCTTCGCCGACATCGACGCGGTCGAGCGCCTGTTCGAGAGCGATCCCGAGATCGGCGTCATCGTGCTCGAAACCATCCAGGGCGGCGGCGGCATCATCCAGGCAGAGGCGCAATACTGGCAGAAGCTGCGCGCGCTGTGCGATCAGCATGGCGTGCTGTGGGTCGCCGACGAGGTGCAGTGCGGCTATGGACGCTCCGGCCGCTTCTACGCCTTCGAGCATTACGGCGTGGTGCCAGACGTGACGGCGCTGGCGAAATCGCTGGGCGCCGGCAAGGCGGCGGTCGGTGCCATGATCGCCAGGCGCGACATCTATATGAAGGCCTATGGCACGCCGAAGACGGCGATGATCCATGCCATGGCGACCTTCGGCGGCATGGGCGAGGCCTGCGTCACCGCGATCGAGGGCATCAACGTGCTCTATGACGACGGCCTGATCGACAACGCGGCCTCGACCGGCGAGTACCTTCTGCAGCGGCTGCAGGCGCTGAAGGAAAAATATCCGAAGATCATCAAGGACGTGCGCGGCAAGGGTTTCATGATCGGGCTCGAGTTCCACGATTTCTCGCAGACCTTGCCGATGGTGCTACGTCCGATCGTGAGCGTGCTCGACGACAAGCTGAAGGGCTCGCTGTCGGGCTTCGTCGGCTCGCTCTTGCTGCGCGACTACGACGTGCTGGTCGCCTTCACCGAATACAACCGCAACGTCATCCGGCTCGAGCCACCGCTGATCTGCCAGCCCGAGCATGTCGACCGTTTCGTCGACGCCTTCGACAGCCTGTTGTCGCGCGGCATCGTGGCGATCGTGAAGGATTTCGTCAAAAGCCAGGTCGGCAAATAAGAGGCCGCCGAGCATGCTGACCAGGCCTTCCGCGCCCACCAATCCGCTGGAACGGTTGACCGGCGCCGGTCTGGCGTGGGGCGAGGGCGCTTACGCGAAATGGGCTGCCTCGATCGGGGCGATTGCGTTTTCGCTCTACATCCTGCTCACCGCGGCGACCGCCTGGTTCATGCCCGACGCCAATTGGGACATGCTGCCCTATCTGGCGATCGCCGAGGAGGGCGCCTATCCCGATTCGCAGGCGCTGCATGATTATGCCTACAGCACGGTCAGAGCAGGCGTGTCGGCCGGCGACTACAAGACATTGACCGACGATGGCGGCGGGTTCCGGAGCCACATGGCGCAGAACGCCGCCGACTTCCATTCGCTGCTCGGCATGTACCGGATCAAATTCCTTTATGCGGAAATCCTGTCCAGCTTCAGCCATGTCGTCGCGCCGGTCGAGGCGATGCGGCTGGTGCAGGTTTTTTCGGTGCTGCTGTTCGGTGCCATCACGCTCGCCTGGCTGCGCGCGGAAGGCGCGCTGGCGCTGGCACCGGTCGTCGGCGCGATCCTGATCATGGCCGATTTCGGCGACGCGGCGCGCGCCTCGACGCCCGATCTCCTATGCTCGGCGCTGTTCCTCGGCGGTGTTTTCGCCTATGCGCGCAAGCGCGAGGTGGCGACGGCGGTCCTGCTTTTCCTAGCCTTCATGGCTAGGCCCGACAACATCGTTTTCCTCGCCATTTTCGCGGTGCTGCTCGTCGCTTTCCGCGAGAAGGCATGGGGCGCGCTGGCCGGTTTCGCTGCCTCCTTCGTCGCCTATTTCGCCATTTCGCATTGGGCGCAGCATCCCGGCTGGTGGCCGCATCTGTGGTTTTCCAGCATCGAGCAGCATTACAACATGGACGGCTTCGAGCCGCCGTTTTCCATTGCTGCCTATCTGAAGGCCTTCGCCGCCTCGGCAGTCCGCGCCGTCACCCTCAACAGTTGGGTTGGCGTATCGGTGCTGGCGCTGGCCGGCTGGTATGGGCTGGAGCGCGCCGGCTTCCGGCTGGATCGCCGCGCCGGCATCCTGTTGGCGGCGCTGGCGCTCGGCGTGCTGGCGAAGTTCACCGTCTTCCCGATCCACGACACCCGCATCTATTTCCCCAATCTCCTGCCGCCCTTCCTGCTGCTGGCCGCGCCGCTGATGGCGCTGTGGACGGCCGCAAGCCAGGGCGGACGCCGCGCGGCGCTGCAGGTCATTCCCGGAGACAAGTCATGAGCTCGCTTTCCAGCCTCGCGCGCACCTTGCTGTCGCTTAGCCTTCCAGTCGGCCTGCTCGATCGCGGCCCGGCTTTGCACGGCACGAAATTCCTCGCCAAAGCTGCCTTGAAGGCACGTTTCGGCGGCGGCCGGCCATTCCAGATGGTGAATGTCGGCGCCTGCGACGGCGCGTTGTTCGACGACGTGACGCCGTGGCTGCACCGCATTCCGGGGGCAAAGGCACTGCTGGTCGAGCCGATCCCCTACAATCAGAAGCGCCTGCGCGCCAACTACCCGGACACCAGCCGCTTCATCATCGAGCCGGTGGCGGTCACGAAAACCAAAGGCACGATCACCGTCCACACTTTCGATGCCGCTGCGCTCGAGGCCGGCACGCTGCCGATCGAGTTTATCGGCTGCTCGTCGGTCACCGACACCAATCTGATGTCGGGCAAGAACGCCTGGGGCGAGGCGGACACCAACTTCAACAAGTTCGCGCCGCATCTGAAGGATATCGAGGTGGCGTCCGAGACCTTGCAGACGCTGCTCGATCGCAACGGCATCACCCATATCGACGCCTTCCTGGTCGACTGCGAGGGCGCTGACTGGATGGTGCTCGAGCAGCTCGATCTCCAGCGCTACCGCCCCGGCATGGTCAAGATCGAGGTCGGCGCGCTGCCTGCCGCCGAGATCGGCCAGGTCGTGGTCAAGCTCAAGACCGCCGGCTACCAGGTCGGCTTCCAGGCCGAGGACATCTGGGCCTTCGCCTGAGTTGATTTCCCCTCGCGTGACCGCTCGGTGCAGGGGTCGCGCCGCACCTGCGGCGTGTCGCAAACAGGCGGTAGCCCAGCCGTCGTCCTCTGCATATTGTGCGCCATTCGAAGGGCGCGCAACGTGCCCGTCTATCACTTTGGAGTCGCGGGCAATGGCAGAGTTTCCGAAAAAGGCGAAGGTCGTCATCGTCGGTCTGGGCGGTATCGTCGGCGCGTCCGTCGCCCACCACCTGATCGAGCGCGGCTGGGACGACATCGTCGGCATCGACAAGTCGGGCATTCCGACCGATATCGGCTCGACAGCGCATGCCTCGGACTTCTGCTACACGACCAGCCATGATTTCCTGTCCTGCTGGACGACGCTCTACTCCATCGATTTCTATGAGAAGATGGGCCACTACGCGCGCGTCGGCGGCCTTGAGGTCGCGCGCGTTGGCGACGATGCCCGCATGGACGAGATCAAGCGCAAGATCGCCTCCGCTAAGGCTTTCGGCACCCGCGCGCGCTTCATCGAGCCGGCCGAGATCAAGGAAAAATTCCCGCTGATCGAGGAACATCTGGTGCAGGGCGGCCTGTGGGACCCGGATGCCGGTCTGGTCATCCCGCGCTCGCAGACGGTGGCCGGCAAGCTGGTCGACCAGGGCGTCGCTTCCGGCAAGCTGCAGGCCTTCGCCAACACCTCGGCGAAGGAGCTGATCGTCGAGAACGGCCGCATCAAGGGCGTGGTGACCGAGCGCGGCACGATCGAGGCTGATTATGTCGTGGTCTGCACCGGCATATGGGGCCGGCTCACCGCGGCTCTGGTCGGCGAAGACCTGCCGGTCATGCCGATCGACCATCCGCTCACCTTCTTCGGCCCCTACAACGAGTTCGCCGGCACCGGCAAGGAGATCGGCTGGCCGCTGCTGCGCGACCAGGGCAACTCGGCCTATATGCGCGACACCGGCGATCCGAAGACTGCCGAGGGCGGGCAGATCGAATGGGGTTATTACGAGGAGACCAATCCGCGTCTCTGCCACCCGCGCGATCTGCTCGAAAAGCATGAGGCGCGGCTGTCGCCGTCGCAGCGCGACCTCGACATGGAGCAGATCATGGCGCCGCTGGAACGCGCCATGGAACTGACGCCGATCCTGGGCGAGCTCGGCTATAATGAAGGCCATTCCTTCAACGGCCTCTTGCAGGTGACCACCGATGGCGGCCCGTCGATGGGCGAAAGCCAGAAGGTGAGGGGCCTGTGGTACGCCGTCGCCATCTGGGTCAAGGACGGCCCCGGCATGGGCAAGCTGATCGCCGACTGGATGACCGACGGCCGCACCGCGATCGACCATCACCAGATCGACTATTCGCGCTTCTATCCGCACCAGACGCAGGAGCAGTTCATCTGGGATCGCTGCACCGAGACGGCGATGAAGGTCTACAATCCGGCCGTCCATCCGCGCGAGCCTTTCTCCAAGGGCCGCAACATCCGCCGCTCGCCCTTCTGGGAGCGTGAGAAGGAGCTCGGCGGCTATTTCATGGAACTCGGCGGCTGGGAGCGTGCCCACGGCTACGCCGCCAACGAGCATCTCCTGGAGAAATACGGCAACCGCGTGCCGGTGCGCGAGAACGAGTGGGACAACCGCCATTTCTGGCGCGTCTCCAATGCCGAGCATCTGGCGATGAGCGAGGATTGCGGCATCGTCAACCTGTCGCATTTCTCGATGTATGACGTAGAGGGACCCGACCATGTCGCGTTGCTTGAGTGGCTGTGCGCGGCCAAGATCGGCGGCGACAACAATATCGGCAAGGGCATCTACACCCACTTCCTCGACGAGGAGGGCATGGTGCGCGCCGACTTCACGGTCATCCGCATGGCCGATCGCTGCCGCGTGATCGACGGCGCCGACGCTGGTCCGCGCGACTTCCGCTACATGCAGCGCACCGCGCAGGACAAAGGTTTTGACGTCACCGTCACCGACGTGACGGAAAAATACGTCACCATCGGTATCTGGGGGCCGAATGCCCGCACGACCCTGCAGAAGGTGGTCGAGGATCCGAACGGCCTGACACCGGAGAATTTCCCCTTCGCGGCGATCAAACCGATCAAGATCGGCGGCAAGGATGTGACGGCCTTCCGCATCTCCTATGTCGGCGAGCAGGGCTGGGAACTGCATATGCGCTACGAGGACGGGCTCGCCGTCTGGGACGCGCTGCGCTCCACCGGCGTCATGCCGTTCGGCGTCGAGACCTATGCCAACACGCGCCGGATGGAAAAGAGCCTCAGGCTGCAGAATGCCGATCTGCTGACCGAATACAATCTGCTCGAGGCCGACCTTGCCCGTCCGAAGGTCAAGGAGAACGACTTCTGCGGCAAAGCCAAGCATCTGGAGTATCGCGCCCGCGAGCATCAGCCGGCGATGCTGTGCACGCTGGTGATGACCGAGAACATCGATTCCAAGGGTGTGGCGCGCTATCCGGTCGGCACCATGCCGGTGCAGGATCCCGCGAGCGGCGAGACGCTGGTCGACGAGCTCGGCCGCCGTTCCTTCACCACTTCGGTCGCCTTTGGCCCGACGATCGGCAAGAACATCGCGCTTGCCTATCTCCCCTGGGCCTACTGCCAGGAAGGCCGTAAGCTGCAGGTCGAGTATTTTGGCGAGACCTATCCGGTCGAGGTGGCGGGAGTAGGCTACAAGCCGCTCTACGACCCGGAGAACCTCAAGCCGAGGAGCTGAGGATCGGAGGCAGAAAGATGCAAAGCCCGGCTCCGGTCGGGCTTTTCTCTTTTGCACGACAGGAATCTCGCATAGCGTCGCACCGGGCGGAGGAAGCGGCTTGCAACGGTTCGGTTGGGACAGGAAGAACGACGCATTCGTCTTCGTGATGAAGGGGGACATTCCCGTTCATGTCAGCTGGACCTTTGCCATTCCAGCCGTCCTGCCGTTCCTGCATGAGTGGTCGAGGCGTCCCCAGGTCGCCCTGATCCATACGGCCATATTCGCCGCGCTCCTGTTCCTATCGGTGTTTCTGCATGAACTTGCCCATGTCTGGGCAGCGCGACGGCGCGGCATCGGCACCCAACGGATGGACCTGTACCTGTTCGGTGGAATTGCCTGGTTCAAGCCCGGCGCGGCTTCGCCCTATGGCTGGGCGTGGATCGCATTTGCCGGGCCGTTGGTGAACATCGTCCTGGCGGCGGGCTTTGCCGCTGCCTATTACCTTTTTGCGCGGCCCTTGTCGCCTGTCGATCCGGAGGGTCTTTTCAGTTCGCCGCCGCCGAGACCGGACACGCTTCTTGAGTGGACGCTTTGGCTTGGCGCATTGGTGAATGCGGCCCTGGCCCTTCTCAACCTCCTTCCGGCCATTCCGCTTGATGGCGGTGCGATCGCCAGGCATCTGCTTGCGCCGCGCTTCGGCGCGGATGCCGCCGTGCGGATCGTCGGCTTCTGCGGCGTCGTGCTTTCGATCCTGCGTTTCGCGGTCATTGTGCCTGCGGCCATGGCCGGAATCCTGTTGTGGTTTCCGCCTTCCTTCAGGCCGAACTGGCGGGCGTTTCGCGCCGCCGGCAATAAGAAGCCCGTTCCGCAGCATCCGGCTTGATGTGCGGGGGGCCAGCGGCTTATGTGGCCCGATCAGAAGCCTGCGAAAGCCTACACCCCATGCGCATCCTGTCCGACGCCTTCATTCCCGAGCTTCCCAATCACTACCACGGCAAGGTGCGCGAAAATTACGACCTGCCGGACGGGCGCCGCATCATCATCGCCACCGACCGTTTGAGCGCGTTCGACATCATCCTGGCCTCGATACCGTTCAAAGGCGAAGTGCTCACCCAGACGGCGCGCTACTGGTTCGAGGAAACCGCCGACATCTGTCCCAACCATGTGCTGGAATATCCCGACCCCAATGTCGTCGTCGGCACGCGGCTCGACATGCTGCCGGTCGAGATGGTCGTGCGCGGCTATCTGGCGGGGACCACCAGCACCTCTATCCTGACCAAGTATCGGAAAGGCGAAAGGAGCTTCTACGGCCACAGCTTTCCCGATGGCCTGCGCGACAATGAAAAGCTGCCGCAGGCGATTATCACGCCGACCAGCAAGGCCGCCCATGGCGGCCATGACGAGCCGCTGTCGGAGGCCGAGATCATCGACCAGGGGCTGCTCACGCAGGCGCAGTGGGATACGGTCTCGCGCTATGCGCTGCAGCTTTTCGCCCGCGGCCAGCAGCGCGCCGCCGAACGCGGCCTGATTCTCGCCGACACCAAATATGAATTCGGCTCCGCGTCGGACGGCACCATCGTGCTGGCGGACGAGATCCATACGCCCGACAGCAGCCGCTATTGGATCGCTGCGAGCTATGACGAGGCGTTCGCGAGCGGCGGGCGGCCGCAGAGCTTCGACAAGGATTTCGTCCGTTCCTGGGTGTCGGCGCGGTGCGATCCTTACAAGGATCCGATCCCGCAAATTCCGGACGAGATCATCAACCAGGCCTCTGCGGTCTATATCCAGGCCTATGAAGCGATAACCGGCGCAAAATTCGTGCCCGACCTTTCCGGCGACACGGTGCTGGAGCGTATCCGTTCGAACCTCGCGCGGTATTTCTAAAAGGCCCGGGCCGGCGGAATCCGCTGCCTCCGGATTCACGGCTTTTGCGCGCGGCGGTTTTCGCTTAACCTTCCGTCATGTCTGCTTATGCCCGCGCAAGGCATATCTTTTCAGGCAGCGCCGCTCTGGCGCTGGCGCTTTGGCTGACGCCAGCGGCTTCTCCCGCCGAGCCGGTCGATGTCGAGCTGGTGCTGGCGGTCGATGTCTCACTTTCGATGTCGCCGGCCGAGCTGGAGATCCAGCGGCATGGCTACGCGGCGGCGCTGACGCATGACAACGTGCTGAAGGCTATCGCCGACGGCGCCTATGGCAAGATCGCTGTCACCTATGTCGAATGGGCGGGCACGACCTGGCAGCGAGTCGTCGTGCCGTGGACCGTGATCGCCAACCGCGCCGATGCCGAGGGGTTCGTCGCGAAGCTCGACGCCAACCCGCCGGACAGCGCCCGGCGCACCTCGATTTCCGGGGCGCTGAGCTTCGGCAGCGACCTGTTCGCAGAGAGCGGATTCCAGGGGACCAAGCGTGTCATCGACGTTTCCGGCGACGGGCCGAATAACCAGGGCGCGCCGGTCGATCTCACGCGCGACGAGGTGGTCAGGCAAGGCATCACCATCAACGGACTGCCGCTGATGACGCGCGGCGGCTTCAGCGGCGCCTTCGACGTGGACAATCTCGACCGCTATTACAGCGACTGCGTCATCGGCGGATCGGGCGCCTTCATGATTCCGGTCAATGACTGGACGCAGTTTCCCGAAGCGATCCGCCGCAAGCTGGTGCTCGAGCTTGCCGGTCCCGCTTCGCCGCAATGGGCGGCGGACGAGGCCGCGCATGTGCCGGTCGTGCTTGCCGACGACAAGCCGGCCACCGATTGCCTCGCCGGCGAAAAGATGTGGCGCAACCGCGGCTGGGGCATGCCGTGAGGGGTGGAGAAGCGGGCATCCGATCAGGATGACGTTTCGTTGAAACGCCGCTTCATTGACAAGCCTTTTGGCGTCTGTGAGACAATTCGCGCTCACCACAAAAAAGGGGAACCACGATGAAAAGGACCACCATTTTCGCGGCGGCGCTGACGGCGGCCGCCATCCTTAGCGCGCCGGCGATGGCTGCCACCTCGCTCACCATCGGCATCAGCGGCTGGACCGGCTTCGCGCCGCTGACCTTGGCCAAGCAGGCCGGGCTTTTCGAAAAGCACGGGCTCGACGTCACGCTGAAGAAAGTGCCGCAGGCGAGCCGCCCGCTGGCGATTGCCAGCGGCGACCTGCAATGCGCGGCGACCACGGTCGAAACCTGGATGGTGTGGAACGCCAGCGGCGTCACCACCAAGCAGATCTTCCAGCTCGACAAGTCCTATGGCGCCGACGGCATTGTCGTGCGCAACGACATCAAGTCCGTCGCCGACCTCAAGGGCAAGAATGTCGCCTCGTCCGCGCCCGGAACCTCGCCCTATTTCCTGCTCGCCTGGGTGCTCAACAAGAACGGCATGTCGACCAAGGACGTCACCGTCGTCAATCTGGAGCCGGATGCGGCGGCGCAGGCCTTCCTGGCCGGCCAGAACGATGCCGCCGTCACCTATGAGCCGTTCATCTCGGCGGTCCGCGACAAGGCCGACCAGGGCCATATCCTGGCGACCACGCTCGACTACCCGATGGTGTTGGACACGGTCGGCTGCACGCCGGACTTCCTCAAGGCCAATCCCGACGCCGCCAAGGCGCTCGCCGACAGCTATTTCGACGCGCTCGACCTGATCAAGAAGGATCCGCAGAAGTCCTACGAGATCATGGGCGCCGACGTGAAGCAGTCGGCCAAGGAGTTCGAGGATTCGGCCAAATACCTGAAATGGGCCGACAAGGCGGAGAACAAGCAGTTCTTCACCAAGGAATTCCAGGATTTTTCCAAGACCGCGGCCGAGCTTTTGCTGCAGATGGGGCTGATCAAGGAAGTCCCGGATGTGACGACGCTTGCCGATACCAGCGCGGTCGCCAACTGATCGCGCATCAGCCGATCGGCGGCGCAAGGCCGCCAATCCCTTCTCGCTAAAGCGCGTCGCGATCCTTCAGATACGCTCCTCGCGCTTTAGCTCTTTCATTTTGCGCATGTCTTTACTCGAAAACCGGTTCCCGCTTTCGGGGCACATGCTTTAAGGACAGGGCCTGATGCTGCGTCCCTTGCACCCCGTTGCGCCGGGCACGCGAAGCGTGCTCGGCATCGCCTTCTTCGTGCTGTTCGTGGCGTTCTGGGCATGGATCACGCTCGGCGGCCATGTGAACCGGATCTTCCTTGCCGATCCGCTGTCGATGCTCAAGGATGGCTGGCGGCTGCTCGTCGAAGACCGCTTCTGGCTCGATATCCTGATCACCATCTGGCGCGTCTTCGGCGGCTTCGTGCTGGCCTCGATCGTGGCGGTGCCGATCGGCATCGCCATGGGCGCCTGGAAGCCGGTCGAAGCCTTCCTCGAGCCCTTCGTGTCCTTTGCGCGCTACCTGCCGGCCTCTGCCTTCATCCCGTTGCTCATCCTGTGGGCCGGCATCGGGGAATTCGAGAAGCTCCTGGTGATCTTCGTCGGCTCGGTGTTCCAGATCATCCTGATCGTCGCGGTCAAGGTCGGCGCTACGCGCCGCGACCTGGTCGAGGCCGCCTATACGCTGGGGGCGACCGACAACGGCATCGTCAAGCGCGTCATCATGCCGGCCAATGCGCCGGAGATCGCCGAAACGCTGCGCCTGGTGCTCGGCTGGGCTTGGACCTATGTCATCGTCGCCGAACTGATCGGGTCATCCTCCGGCATCGGCTACATGATCATCAACAGCCAGTCGCGGCTGGCGACAGGGCAGATCATCTTCGGCATCATCGTCATCGGGCTGATCGGGCTTCTGTCCGATTTCGCCTTCAAGGCGCTGAACCGCTGGCTTTTTCCATGGAGCCTGGCATGAGCAAGCTGCTGATCGAGGGCGTCTCGCGGACCTTTGCCGGGGTCGGGGGCGGGCAGCCGGTGCGGGCGCTGCAGCCGGTCGACCTCGCGGTCGCGGCCAATGACTTCATCACCATCCTTGGGCCGTCCGGCTGCGGCAAGTCGACCTTGCTCAGGATCGTTGCCGGACTGGAGGCGCCGAGCACGGGCCGCGTGCTGCTCGACGGCAAGGCGGTCACAAGGCCGGGGCCGGACCGCGGTATGGTGTTCCAGTCATACACGCTGTTTCCCTGGCTGACGGTCGCCGAAAACATCGGTTTCGGCCTGCGCGAGCAAGGCCGGCCCGAGCGCGAGCGCAACGAGATCGTCGCCTCCTATATCGATCTCGTCGGCCTGAAAGGCTTCGAGAGCCACTGGCCGAAACAGCTTTCGGGCGGCATGCAGCAGCGTACGGCGATCGCGCGGGCGCTGGCCAACGATCCCGAAATCCTGCTGCTCGACGAGCCGTTCGGTGCGCTCGACAACCAGACGCGCGGGCTGATGCAGGAATTGCTGCTCGGCATCTGGGAGCGGCGCAAGAAGACGGTTTTGTTCGTCACCCACGACATCGAAGAGGCGATCTTCATGGCGTCTCGGGTGATCGTGATGAGCGCCAGGCCCGGCCGCATCAAGTCGGACGTTCCGGTCGACCTGCCGCATCCGCGCCACTACACGCTGAAGACCAGCCCGGAATTCTCGTCGCTCAAGGCGCAACTCACCGAGGACATCCGCATCGAGGCGATGCGGACGGCGCAGACGCAATCCGCTTAGACTGCGTCTGCTGCCTGCTCAAGCCGCCAGCAGCTGCTTGCGGTCGACGCGCTCCTGCTGCGGGGAACGGGCATAGAGCTCGCGGTAGCATTTGGAGAAATGCGAGGCGGAAACGAAGCCGCAGGCGACCGCCACTTCGACCACCGGCAGCGACGACTGGATGAGCAGATGCCTGGCGCGGTCGAGCCGAATCTCCAGATAGTAGCGGGCGGGCGACCGGCCCATCTCGGTGCGGAACAGGCGCTCGATCTGCCGGCGGGAAAGATCGACATGGTCGGCGATCTCGATCAGCGACAGCGGCTCGGAGAGGTTCGCCTCCATCAGCTCGATAATGGTGAGCACCTTGGAATTCTGGACGCCGAGGCGGGCGCGCAGCGGCAGGCGCTGGCGGTCGGTCGGGCTGCGCACGCGGTCGGTCAGCACCTGCTCGCAGACGCGGTTGACGAGGCTCTCGTCGAAATCGTCGCCGATCAGCTTCAGCATCATGTCGAGGGCGGCGGTGCCGCCGGCGCAGGTGTAGACATTCTGGTCGATTTCGAAGAGGTCGGCGAAGACATTGGCTTTCGGGAAGGCCTCGGAGAAGCCCGGAAGGTTCTCCCAATGGATAGCGCAGCGCTTGTTGGACAGCAGGCCCGCGGCAGCCAGGATATGGGCGCCGGTGCACAGGCCGCCGACGGCGACGCCGCGGTTGTATTCCTCGCGCAGCCAGGCGAAGGCCGATTTGTTGTGGTAGCGCTCGACATTGATGCCGCTGCAGACGATCGCCATGTTCGGCCGGTCCGGTCCGGCCATCTTCCTGCGCTCCTCCTCGAGCGAGGTGTTGACGGCGCATTCGACGCCGTTCGAAGCGCGAACCGGTTTGCCGTCGATGCTCGCCAGGCGCCAGCTATAGGCCTCGTAGCCGAGCATCCGGTTGGCCGAGCGCAGCGGGTCGAGCGCCGTCGCGAAGGCGATCATGGTGAAGTCGGGAACGAGGAAGAAGACGAACGATCTCTTGATCGGGTGCTTTACGGCATTCACGGTGAAACCCCACGCAGCCATGACGCGAACAGAACGTCGCGAACAGCATAGCGACAACAGGAAAAACCATTCCTGTCAATCGGGTAGGCGGCTAAGTGAAGATTAAATTTGCGACACGGGTCGCAAATGGGCAATCGGTGCAACCGCAGGGCGTCGCTGCTCGGCCGACAACTGCCCGGCCCAAATGAAAACGCCGCCTCGGCAAGCCGGGCGGCGTCGAATTCAGCTGATCGGTGCTGGATTGTCTCAGGCAACAAAGCCGAGACGAGCAGCGGCCACGGCGCCGGTCTGGCCGGGCATGGTCTTGGCGAGGCGCTGACGCTCCAGAGCGGTCGTCAGGTTCATTTCGCGGCGGGCGAAAAGGCGGGCAAAGAGCTTCATCATCATCTCCATTTGGTTGCTCAGACGGGTCGCCTTCGCTTGATGGAGTGGGGCAGCTCGTTTTTTGCTGGCGCTGATATAGGCTCGCTTCGGCAAAAACTAAATCGCAAAAACGAAGCGCTTGATATGAAAAGCGACACGATTTGCGACATTTTTGGGCAATGTGCCCATAATTTTCTATTATTTACAGTGCCTTACCTGACCTGTTAACCCGCTATGCGAGTGGTTCATATGCGTCATGCAGGGGCGGCATGGCTGGAAAGTCGTTTGAATGCAAACAAAAAGGCCTAAAACGAACAAAAAGGCCTGCCGAGCTGACGCGGCAGGCCCTCAGATCTCGATACACACGTGATTACTTCGCTCCGGCCCAGCTTCCGACACCGTGGCGCAGGCCGGTCTTGACGTCGGCTGCTTCCGGCCAGCCGATATCCTTCTGCAGTTCCTTCGGCAGCGCATGGATGGCGCGTTCGGTCTGGTAGCGGGCGCGGGCCGCGCTGAACTCGGTCGCAAGCCGACCGATGGATGACAGAATAGACATTTCTTTCTCCTCTATGCGGGCAGGGAGGCGCCCGTCACTGCGTTAAGTCAGGTCTGTTTCAGCTTCATTTCACGTCGATTGCAGGACTGTGTCAGGGTCGTTTCATGGCTGCTTTTGGCAGCATCCTGCATCGATCGAGTTGACTATGCGCCCGGACTGATGTTCAATCAAACGAAATGGAATGATGGATTGCATCAGAAAAATTGAAGGTCGGCTCCCATGAACGCCCCGCTCAATCACCCTTTGCCGCTGCTTGACCTCGATGTGCTGCGCACTTTCGTGGCGATCGCCGAGACCGGCTCCTTCACCACCGCCGCCAACGCGGTGTTCCGCACGCCGTCGGCCGTCTCCATGCAGATCAAGAAGCTGGAGGATATTCTCGGCCGTTCCGTCTTCGCGCGCGATGCGCGTTCGGTGACGCTGACGACGGATGGCGAGATGCTGCTCGGCTATGCCCGCCGGCTTTTGTCGATCAACCGCGAGGTGGTGTCGAAGTTCATCATCCCCGACATTGTCGGCGTGGTGCGGCTTGGCTCCCCGGACGACTATGGCGAGCGCGTGCTGCCGCATGTGCTGAAGCGCTTCGCGCAGTCGCATCCCTCGATCGCCGTCGACGTCACGATCGACCAGAGCATCAATCTGCGCCGGCGCATGGATGACCGCGCGCTCGACATCACGCTGCTCACCAATTCCTACAAGACCAGCGCCGTCGGCGCAGAGGTTCTGCTGACCGAGCCGATCGTGTGGGCGGGCGCCAAGGGCGGCTGCGCGCATCTGCGCGAACCTTTGCCGGTGTCGCTGTGGGAGGAGGGCTGCGCCTGGCGGGCCGGCGCGCTCGAAGCGCTCGGACGCGAGGGCCGCAACTACCGCATCGCCTATATGAGCGCCCACACGGCCGGCCAGCGCGCCGCGATCATGGCCGATCTGGCAGTGGCGCCGCTGCCGAAGTCGTTCCTCGGCGACGAAATGGTCTCGCTGGGCGCCAAGGACGGGATGCCGGAGATCGGCACCTACAATCTCGCCATGGTGGTGGCACCCGACGCCAGCGCGCCGGTGAAGGCCGTGGCCGACCATATCCGGGCGACGTTCGAACTGTTCCGCGAAACCGGCAAGTTCTGAACTATTCGCCTGCCGGCGCCGGGCGGGCTGCGAAACCAGCCTTTGCCCCGCGTCGCGCACGAGCCCGTCGGGGCGAAGGAGCCGTAAGGAAGTTGACGATGCTGTCGCGCGCGCGGCGCGCCTCAGGCATCTCGATCAGCGGCCAGACGTGGAACATGCCCTCCTCGTAGACCACGTCCACCTCCACGCCGGCAGCCCGCGCCCGTTCGGCGAAGATGAGATTGTCTGGTGTCAGCATGTCGCGTGATCCGGTCAGCAGCAGCGTTTTCGGCAGCAGGGACAAGTCGCCGTAAAGCGGGCTGATGTGCCAGTCTTTGCGGTCGAAACCGGCGCTGTAGAGCCGCACCGCTTCCAGCCCACCCGGAATGCCCAGCCAAGGATCCTGGCGCTCGGCCTCGAAGACTTCAGGATTTGCAAGCGAAACGTCGAGGCCGGGCGAGATCAGCACATGGCGCGACGGCGAGGGCAGGCCGTCCTCGGTCGCCATCATGGTCAGCACGACGGCCATGTTGCCGCCGGCGGAATCGCCCATGAAGACGATGTCTTCGGCCTCGGTCTCTTCGAGCATGCGCCGGTAGACGTCGCCGACCATGCCGAACATGGCATGGAAATCGTGCTCCGGTGCGATTGGGTAGATCGGCACGGTGATGCCGAAACCGAGACGCTCGGCCATCTCGGCGATCAGCCCCCAATGGTAAGAGGTGATCTGGAAGACATAAGCGCCGCCATGCATGTAAAGTATGCGCCGGCGTTCGCCCGCTTTCGGGGCGATCTCATAGACGGGAAAGCCGTCGATCTCGGTCTCGGTGATGTCCAGCCGCGCCTTGAGCAAGGCCGGCGGATGATGGTCCTCGGTCTTGCGGGCGTAGGCGATCCAGCGCTGCAGGTTCTCGGGACTGGAAAACGCCTTCTTGCGGCTGTGCCTGAGAACGAACGAAACGAGATGGCTTTTCAAACTGGGCATGCGGATACACGGATCTCGGCAGAGCCGACTAAGAGAATTCCCCCCGCTCTGCGAAGATCGTACCGCTGTTAAAAATGTCAAGGATCCACGCTGGCACATCGGCGTGATCCGGTGGTGCCGGTTTCCCTGTCTACGCAATTACGGAGGGGCTATGGCGAAGTCGCCGAGCCAGTCGCGGCGCGCTTTCCCTGGAATTGCTCAGCGCCGCTTCGGCAGCAGCGCGGCGCGCAGTTTATTGTCGCCGGCCGCCGGAGCCGCATCGCGGCCCCGGCGCTTGCCGAGCAGCTTGCATTTGTCGGCGAAGGTCATCAGCGCGGCGTGCCCAGAAGCAGCTTGTGCAGTGCTGCCTGCGGGTCGCTCGGCGGCGAGGCCGGCCAGCCGATATCCTTCTGGACATGTGCCGGCAGATCGTTGAGCGCGCGGATCGCCTTGTTCCTGGCATGAGCCTGCCGGACGGTGACACCGAAGCGGCTGAGATTTCCGAACATTGACATTTTCTTCTCCCTTGAAGACCAGCGGCGCCCGAGAATGATCCCCGGCCGCCATGCGATGGCCGCTAAATGCGTCACGCATGTATCGGGTCGATTTCGCGAGAACAGTGTTTCGGTTTCGGGATCGCGCGAATCCGGAAACATTTGCATGCAAATGAATTAAGCGGGCCGACGGGCCGGGTCCGGTCCGAATAGCTGCCATCGGCGGTTGACAGAGGCGGGCGGCTGCATAGGTATTGTGCAATGCGGCGTGGGGTGTGTGCACCGCAACATGATGCGAGACTGGTCAGGGCATCGTGACAAGCATACACAGCATTCAATATCTGCGCGGCCTCGCGGCGTGCGCGGTCGTTTGCTTTCACGTCAGCGAGCAGTTCGGCGGTCCGTTCGACGTCGGGGCAGCCGGCGTCGACGTCTTCTTCGTCATCAGCGGCTTCATCATGTGGGTGACGACGGCGGGCCGGCCAGCCAATCCCTGGCGTTTCATGGGGCGCCGGATCACCCGCATCGCGCCTCTCTACTGGATCGTCACGCTGCTGACCGCGATGGGCATCCTGATGAAGCCGCAGTTCTTCTACGACCATTTCTTCAGCGTGGCGAATTTCGTCGGCTCGCTGTTCTTCCTGCCGGTCCTGCAGGAGGATGCGCTGCACCCCATCGTCGTACAGGGTTGGACGCTTTGCTATGAGATGATGTTCTATCTCGTTTTCACGCTCGTCCTGTTCCTGGGCGAGCGGTGGCGGTTCGGCGTTCTGGTGGGTGCCCTTGCCGCTATCGTCGCGCTGCATTTCGTCCTGCCCGCGGGATACGCACGAGCCTTCACCGATCCTGTCGTGATCGAGTTCGCGGCCGGTGTCGTCGTGGGGCGCTTGTGGCTCCAGGACGCCAGGCTGCCGCTCGGGGCGGCGCTGGCTATAGCTGGCGCGGGATTCCTTCTGCTTGCGGCCGGCCAGTTATTCAACGCCGATTTGCCTCGCGCCTTGCTCTGGGGGCTTCCGGCCGCATTGATCGTGGCGGGCGCGGTTTTTGCCGAGCGGGCGCGGCCGTTCAAGCCGGATGCATTGCCCACATTCCTCGGCGACGCGTCCTATTCGATCTATCTGTGGCACATTGTGGTCGGCGTGCTGGCGACGGGTGTCGTCCTCAGGATCGCGATACCCGCAGCTTTGCAGCCGGTGACGATCATAGTCGCCACGCTCGCGCTCTCGGCGATGCTCTATTTGATCGTCGAAAAGCCACTGATCGCGCTACTGCACCCGCAGCGCCCCAAGGCCGCCGTGAAGGCCAGAAGCGCCGCAGCCGCAGGGGCCGCGGAATGAGCTGAAACGTTAGTCGCGGCCGCGGCGCGCCGCGCGCTCCTCGCGCGAACGCCGGCGCGGGGTGGCGTCGCCTGCGCCGCCGTCCTCGCTCATGGCCTTGCGCGGCGGCAGCTTCACCGCGGCCGCCAGCTTGGGGAAGGGGTCGACCTTGTTCGGCAGCGCCATGGCGTAGACGAAGTGCTCCTGGAATTTCGGTTCCAGCGCCGTCTCGATCTTCTCGATCCTGCTCACCGTCTCCTCGATCTCGCGACGGTAGCCGCGGTTGAGGAGCGCCATGCGCGCGCCGGCGCCGGCGGCGTTGCCGACGGCCGAGACCTTGTCGAGGTCGCAATCCGGGATCAGGCCGAGCACCATGGCGTATTTCGGATCGATGAAGGAGCCGAAGGCGCCGGCGAAGTGGATGCGGTCGACATGATCGGTGTGCTGCTTTTCCATCAACAGCTTGGTGCCGGCATAGAGCGCCGCCTTGGCAAGCTGGATGGCGCGCACGTCGTTCTGGGTGATGGTGATCTTCGGCTCGCCTTCCTTCAGCACATAGGAGAAGGTGCGGCCGTTGGCCACGATGCGCGGCGAGCGCGCCGAA
Organism: Mesorhizobium sp. M2A.F.Ca.ET.042.01.1.1; assembly: GCF_003997405.1. Lineage (NCBI taxonomy): Bacteria > Pseudomonadati > Pseudomonadota > Alphaproteobacteria > Hyphomicrobiales > Phyllobacteriaceae > Mesorhizobium > Mesorhizobium sp. M2A.F.Ca.ET.042.01.1.1. The sequence continues at coordinate 16,707 of NZ_RZRX01000030.1, read as the reverse complement.
AGCGAGCCGTCGACCACGCCGTCCTCCGAAATGATGCCGGACAGATACATCTCGGCGATCACCTCGATGATGCCGGAGCCGCAAATGCCGGTGACGCCGGTCGCCTGCACGCTTTCGGCGAAGCCCGGCTGATCCGACCACAGTTCCGAGCCGATGACGCGGTAGCGCGGCTCCAATGTGACGGGATCGATGCGCACGCGCTCGATGGCGCCGGGCGCCGCTCGCTGGCCGCCGGAGATTTCCGCGCCCTCGAAGGCCGGGCCGGTGGGGGAGGAGGCCGCGACAACGCGGGTCCGGTTGCCCAGCACGATCTCGGCGTTGGTGCCGACGTCGACGATCAGCATCATCTCGTCCTGGCGATGCGGGCCTTCCGACAGCGTGACAGCGGCGGCGTCGGCACCGACATGGCCGGCAATGCAGGGCAGCATGTAGAGGCGGGCGCCCTGGTTGAGCTTCAAGCCAATGTCGGAGGCCTTGATGCGCACCGCGCCCGAGACGGCGAGCGCGAAGGGCGCGCCGCCGAGCTCGGTCGGATCGATGCCGAGAAACAAATGATGCATGATCGGATTGCCGACGAAGACGGAATCCAGGATGTCCGCGCGCTGGACGTTGCCTTCTGCGCACACCTTGTCGACCAGGCTGGAGATGGCCTCGCGCACGGCAACCGTCATGCCTTCGCGGCCGTCCGGGTTCATCATCACGTAGGAGACGCGGCTCATCAGATCCTCGCCGAAGCGGATCTGCGGATTGGATGTGCCGGAGGACGCGGCGACGCGACCGGAGAGCAGCGACACCAGATGCATGGCAATGGTGGTCGAGCCGATGTCGCAGGCGAGGCCGTAGGCCTCGTTCTTCAGGCCAGGCCACAGCGCGATGACGCGCGCGATGTCGCTGTCGGCATCCTTGTGGATGGCGGCCGTCGCGGTCCAGTTGCCCTTGCGCAGGATGCCCTGCACCTGCGGCAGCAGATAGAAGTCGAATTCGAGATTCTTGAGACCCCAGTCCTTCATCAGGGCGATCTTGAGCCGGTCGAGGTCGCCGAGCGGCTTGTGCATGTCGGGCTCTTCGATCTCGACATAGCACATGCGGATCGCCGTATCGCGCGCGATCACCCTGGTGTCGGCGTCCTTGCGAATGGTCTGGGCGTTGATGACCGTGTCCTGCGGCACGTCGATGACGAGGTCGCCGAGGATCTGCGCCGAGCAGGAAAGACGACGCCGCTCGGGCAGGCCGCGCACGCGCTCGTAGCGCTCCTCCTTGGCGCCCTTGGGCGAGATGTGGTCGTTGGACGAGATGATCTTGTGCTTGGCGAAATTGCCTTCCTGGACCTCGATCTGGCAGCGCCCGCAGGTGGCGCGGCCGCCGCACACGCTTTCGACATAGACGCCGAGCTGGCGCGCCGCATCGAGCACCGGCGTGCCGACCGGGAACCGGCCGCGCTTGCCCGACGGCATGAACAGGACGAGCGGATCGGTGATGTTGGGGGGAGGATTCATGCTGGCACGCGTCTCGATGGCAATTGCCGATGCCGTTTAACGGATCGTTCTACTATTGGGCGGAGAGTCCGTTGGTCCAGGGGCCGACCATGTCGGATCTGCTGCTCTCCGCCATCTTCACCGCGTTCACCATGGTGCGCGTGATCAAAGGCTCGTGGCTGCGCAATCCGCATTACCTCGCCACCGGGATCGTCGGCGCGATCGTCGGAACCCTGGTGCTGCACGCCTACTGGCCCGCCTATGACGATGATTTCATCGTCGGCGGGGTCACGGGCATTTTCGGATCCTGGGCGGGCATGGTGTTGTTCGACGCAATAGTGGGCATGGCCTGAACGCAAAGCAGAACTGCCCGACCGCATCCACGATGCGATCGGACCAGCCTTGTTTGCGGTATGGCCCACGATTGCGCGCTTACCCCCTGGCCATGCGGGCTTCGCGGCCGCCGCGGCGGCGGCCGCCGGCGGCAGCGCCGTCGCCCGGCGTGGTGACCGCGACCGGAGCGGCAACGGCGTGGCCGCCTTCGGCCGGCTTGTAGTCCTTGTAGGTGCGGATCCAGTTGGTGCAGTTCTCGTCGGTGCCGTTGAGCACATTGGCGCCGCGCACGGCTTCCATTTCCTGCGGACGCACCGGGTTCATGATTGCGCTGGTCATGCCGGCGCCGATCACCATCGGGATGAAGGCGGCGTTGATGCCGTGGCGGTGCGGCAGGCCGAAGGAGATGTTGGAGAGGCCGCAGGTGGTGTTGACCTTGAGCTCTTCGCGGAGCCGCCGCAACAGCGCGAACACCTGGCGGCCGGCATCGCCCAACGCGCCGATGGGCATCACCAGCGGGTCGACGACGACGTCATGCGAGGGGATGCCGAAGTCGGCGCAGCGCTCGACGATCTTCTTGGCGACGGCGAAGCGGACATCCGGGTCCATCGAAATGCCGGTCTCGTCGTTGGAGATGGCGACGACCGGGACGTTGTATTTCTTGACCAGCGGCAGGATCGCCTCGAGCTTTTCCTCCTCACCGGTGACGGAGTTGACCAGCGGGCGGCCCTTGGCGACCTTCAGCGCAGCCTCGATGGCGGCGGTCACCGAAGAGTCGATCGACAGCGGCAGATCGACCAATCCTTGCACGATCTCCAACGTCTGCACCAGCAGCGCCGGCTCGGTGGCGTTGGGGTCGACGGCGGTGACTCCGGCATTGACGTCGAGCATGGTGGCGCCGCAGGCGGCCTGCTCCAGCGCGTCCTTGATGACGGTCTCGAAGTTGCCGGCCACCATCTCGGCGGCCAGCTTCTTGCGGCCGGTCGGGTTGATGCGTTCGCCGATCACGCAGAAGGGCTGATCGAAGCCGATGACGATTTCTCGGGTCGCCGAGGCGACGATGGTGCGGGTCATGCGATCTCTCCGTCGGGATATAAAGAGTTCTTTATATCGTTATCTGATTTGGTTCAAGTGAATGCGTGCCGACCACCTAGACTCTAAGTTCATGTATGTCGTTGTCCCAAAACCGGTTCCCACTTTTGGGCGACATACATCAATGCGCGGTCTTCACCATGTCCACCTGGGTTTCGGTAATCTCGTCGTGCAGTATGTGGTCGAGCCGCTGGGCGACGATCTGGTCGTCGCGGCGGATTTCGCGCTTCCAGGGCTGGCGGCCTTTCAGCACGCCGGATTCATCGACGATCTCGGCGACATATTCTTCCTGGCGGTAGGCCATCACATGGATGCCGGCGACGCCCGGGATTTCCTTCACCTCGTTGATGATGTCGATGCAGAGCTGCTTGCCTTCCTTCTTCTGGTCCTGCGCGCCTTCCAGCCGCTTGATCACTGCGTCGGGGATGTGAATGCCAGGCACGTTGGAGCGGATCCACTTCGCCGTCTTGGCGGAAGCCAGCGGGCCGACGCCGCAAAGCAGGAAGAGCTTCTCGGTGTGGCCGAGGTCGCGCGCCTTCTGCATGAAGGCTTTGAACATCGGCACGTCAAAGCAGTACTGCGTCTGCGCGAACTGCGCCCCGGCGGCGATCTTCTTGCCGAGATGGATCGGGCGGAAGTCGTAAGGCGGCGCGAAGGGATTGACCGCGCAACCGAGGAACACCTGCGGCGGCGTCGTCAGCTTGCGGCCGGACAGGAACTTGCCGTTGTCACGCATGATGCGGATGGTTTCGAGCAGCGACATGGAATCGAGGTCGAAGACAGGCTTGGCGCCCGGCTGGTCGCCGGCCTGCACGCCATCGCCGGTGAGGCAGAGCATGTTGGCGACGCCCATCGCCGCGCCGCCCAGCACGTCACCCTGGATGGCGATGCGGTTCTTGTCGCGGCAGGCGATCTGCATGATCGGCGCATATCCCATGCGGGTGAGCAGCGCGCAGATGCCGACCGACGACATGTGGCAATTGGCGCCCGAGGCATCGACCGCGTTGATGGCGTCGACCCAGCCGTCGAAGATCTTGGCGCGGTTGTAGACGTCTTCGGGATCGGCGCTGTCGGGCGGGTTGAGCTCGGTGGTCACCGCGAACTCGCCGCGGCGCAGCACGCGCTCCAGCCGGCCGCGCGAGGTGTGGCCGGGCAGGGGATCGAGCGGCAGGTGGATGCCGGCCGGGTTCTCGTCGCGCTGGCGGGCGTTCATGCCGAAGCTCCGGGGGTCTGGGTCGTTTCACGCGCCGCGGCGGCCTGCGCCGTCACCCGCAGCCAGGCCGAAGTTTCGCGCAGCGACTGATCGACCGGCTTCTGCACGGTCAGGATCTTGTCGCCGTGAACCATGTTGCGCGAGCCTTCCCAGGCCTTAACCCAGACGCAAGGCATATCCGGCTCGACCTCGCAATTGCCGTTGGCGCGCACGCCGCCGCACGGGCCGTTGCGCAGCTGCTTGGGGCAGTTCATAGGACAGGACATGCCGGTGGAGGAAAGCACGCACTGGCCGCACATACGGCAATCGAACATGAAGCCCTTCACGCGCTTTTCGACAAACTTCACCGGAGCTTCGACCCGGCTGTAGCCGATACCCTTCCACAGGGGGTGCAGGAGCAGGAAGACATCGGCGAACCGGCTGTAGAACCATTCGAGCAAGCGCGAATGCCTGATCGACCACAGCCGCACGGCAAAGGTGCGCTGGACGCGGCGCTGCGGCGACACATCGGCAGGCTTGTAGTCGGATTTCGGCGCTGCCTTCTTGACCAATGTGGCCTGGGTGACCGCCGGCTGCTTGTCAGACATTTTCTTTCCCGCCAGCTTTGACCAGAGCGACCAGCCGCTCGCGATCATATTTCGCGTCGAGTTCCTGATAGGCCTTCTCCACCTCGGCCTCGATGTCGTCGCCGACCGGAACCGGGTCGGCCTTGCGCCATTCCGCCAGATAGTCGTCGGTGCCGCCGGCGCCGGTGCGCATGGCGCACATGTCGATCGCCTCGGTGAAGCGCAGCGGCAGCTCGCGCTTGGCGTTCTGCCGGCCCTTCCTGACGATGACCTGGGCGGGGATATCGCGCCAATAGACGACGATCAGATCGGCCATGAATTCTCAACTCCTCGATGTCATGGAGCATTGCCGCATGCGCTGTTGGCCCGCTTGTTATGGGACGACGCGCGCCCCTTCAAAAGCGACGCTGGCGATGGCGCAAAGCGAATGCTGGAATCCGTTGCCGGCCAATCACCAGACGCGCTTCGTCAGGCCGGTCCAGAGATAGGACCAGATCGTCGGGTGATACCATTGCTTGGACGGCAGGCCGGGATCGATCGTTTCCAGTCTGCCGGCCAGCGCATCCTTCACCGCCTCGACGCAGATATCGCGCGAAAACGCTGCCTGGCGCAGCGCGTAGCTGGCGATGGTGTCGCCCGTCTTGGGTTTGCCGCGCGCCTGCTTCAGCACGCCGCCTGTGTCGACCCCGGCATCGACCAGATGCACGGTGGTGCCGAAGTTCTGCGCGTCGCCGGAGGCCAGCGCCCAGTAGCCTCCATTCATGCCGCGATATTTCGGCGCGATGCCGGCGTGATAGTTGAGCACCGGGCAAGGCATCCTGGCCAACGTGTCCTTCGACAGCAGCCTGCAACCGGCGAGCAGGACGACACCCGGTCCGATGCTGGCGATTTCCTTCAGGCACTCCGGCCCGTTGGCTGAGGGCACGTGGATGATCGCCTGGCCCTGCCGCGGTTCGGTGTCGAGCTTTTCCTCGGCGATCAGCCGCTCGGCGTGGCCGGCAAGGAAGCGCTTGCCGAGCCTGGTAAGCACCATCGTGCCGAGCTGCCCGATGGCAGAGATCCAGCCCTGCCGCCGGCCGCGGCCCATGAGCAGTCGCTTTTTGGATTCAGGAGCTTCGAGGACGACGCTGACGGGACCGACACGATCAGCAATCGCATTGACGATGGCCCAGATGTGCGGGCCACCTTCGGTGACGACCACGATCGGTCGCGTATTCGATTCCGACGCTGCCACGGCAAGCACCCGCTTTGAAAACCGGGCGCATGCTATGCGGGCTGGGTTAATCCTTGGTGTGCCGGAGGCGGCTCAGTACCCGGCTCAGCGCTTGAATTCCATGATGTCGAGCTTGGATTCGTAATAGGGCGCGGGGAATTCGATGCGCCATTCGCCGGCGCTGTTGCGGAAGGCGTAGCCGACCTGGTCGCTCTCAGGACCGCTGCCATAGGGCTTGGCCTTGTCGTTGTTCACCGAGAAAGAGCCGAGATAGATCGAGCGCTTCTCGCCATCGTCGAAGAAGCGGCCGGTTGTGCGTTGCGAGCCGCTGATCTTCATAAGCCGCCAGCCGGAACCGTCGTCGGTCACCTTGCACTTGAACCAGCCATAGATGATCAGCGGGCTCAAGCCGCCCGCCTTGATGGTGCGGCACTTCCAGTTGCCGGTGAGGTCCTTGTCCGAGAAGGCGACAAGCGGTTTGGCGAGCAGGTCATCCAACTGCTTGACCTCCGCCGGATCGCCGGCCTTTGCCTCCTCGAGGGCGGCCTTGCGCGTCTCGCCATACTTATCCAGCCGCGCCTTGTCGGCGGCAGTGATCAGCTTCTGCACCTCGCCGTCGGCATGGGCGGGTAAGGTGAGGGCGATAAGGCCGAGAGCGGCAAAAAGCAGGCGAGGGATCATCAAATCGTTTCCTCAAATCGATGGCTGGAACAGTTCTTTTCGTCACTGGCGCACAACTTACCGGTTCGCGATCGTCTGTCATCCGTGCTTAACAGCGTGGGCTCGGAAAAATGGTGTTCGATCGATGCGGATCTTGCTCACGGGATCGTCCGGCTGGCTGGGCAGCGCGCTTGGGCCTCGGCTCGAGGCGCTCGGCCATGAGGTGGTCGGTCTCGATCCGGTTGCCTCGGCGCGCACGCAGGTCGTCGGCTCGGTCGCGGACCGCAACCTGGTCTTCGGAACTGTCCGCGACAAGCGCATCGAGGCCATCATTCACAGCGGCGCGCTGCACAAGCCGAACATCGAGCACTTTGAGAACAGCGCCTTCGTCGCGACGAATGTGCAAGGCACGCTCAACCTGCTCGACGCGGCGGTTGCCTGCGGCGTCGAGCGTTTCGTCTTCACCTCGACGACGTCGCTGATGATCTCGCAGGTGATCCGCGCCGGCTTCCAGGGCGGCGCGCGCAAGGCGGCCTGGCTGACGGAGGAGATGTCGCCGGAGCCGCGCAACATTTATGGCGTGACTAAACTGTCGGCCGAGCATCTGTGCCGTCTTTATAACCTTCAGCATGGATTGCCGGTTGTGGTGCTGCGCACCGCACGCTTCTTTCCCGAAGCCGACGATATGGCGCATGCGATCGAGCAGTCAGACGCCAACACCAAGGCCAACGAATTGCTGTTTCGCCGGCTGACGGTGGAGGATGCGGCCGAGGCTCATGTCGCGGCGCTGGAGAAAGCTCCGCTGCTCGGGTTCGACACGTTTATCATCTCGGCACCGACTCCGTTCCGGCTGCTGGACTGCGCCGAGCTCATCGCCGACGCGCCATCGGTTGTCGCGCGCTATTTCCCGGATTATCCCGGGCTCTATGCGAGGAAGGGCTGGACGATGTTTTCGTCGATCGACCGCGTCTACGATCCCTCGCGGGCGGGGGAGCGACTCGGCTTCGTCTGCAAGACAAGTTTTGCCGATGTATTGGCGGCGCTCGAAGCGGAGGCGTGAAGCCGTCAGGCGCCGGTTGCCACCCGCGCCAATTCGCTCGTCAGATCACCATAGCCAGTGCGGCGGCGCTCGTAGGCGAGGCCGAGCATAACCGCAGCCTTCTCGGCGACCTTGTCCAGCTCCGGATCGTCGGTCTGGGCGAGATAGATCAGCTTCTCGTAATTGCCGAAATAGTCCTTGATCAGTTCGGGATGCCGGTCGAGGCCGAGCGGCTTGATGAAGAAGGCCTCGAACTGGCGGCAGAGGAAGTCGGTCATGTAGAACGACATCATGTCGCCATCGGCGACCTTCGCATAAGCGTCCATGCCCTGGTAGAAGGCAAAGCAGTGCGGCCCGGCCATGCGCTCGACGCCGTGCTTCTCGATGACGCGGTCGAGCAGGCCGCCAGTTCCGCAGTCGGCATAGCCGACGAAGATGTGATCGTAGCCCTCCGCCTTGGCCTTCTCGATCGCCTTATCCATCGCCGGCGCGATGCGGTCCGGATAGAAATGGAACTCGGCCGGCAGGCAGGTCAGCTCGAGATGGTCGAGCTTTAGCTGTTGCTTGACGGCCAAAACTTCGCGCGCAATCATCCCGCAGGCGATGACGAGCAGCCTGTCTGTTTGATTCGGTTCCGTTTTTTGCGTCTTGACCAAGTAGGGCCGGCCTTCGCTGCGGGGCTTAATATCTGTCGAGGGAGACACCGTTCATGAAACTGCTACGCGTCGCGCCGATCGCCATCCTGGCCTTTGCGCTTGCGCTCACCGCTTGCGCCAACACCATCCGGGGCGTCGGCAAGGACGTCAAATCGACGGCAAGGGCGGTCAAGGACACTGTCAACTGATCGGCAGCCTTTTCCATCATCTGGGAACAAAAAAGCCGCGCTGCAAGGCGCGGCTTTTTTAGATCCATCCTGATGCCTCGTATCAGGCGGAAGCGCGAACGTTGTGCTTGCGCTTCATGAAATCCTTTGCGGTTTCGACGGCCACCGCGGCGTCGCGGCAATAGGCGTCGGCGCCGACGGCCTTGCCGAACTCCTCATTGAGGGGCGCGCCGCCGACCAGCACGACATAATCGTCGCGGATGCCCTTTTCCTTCATCGTGTCGATGACGACCTTCATATAAGGCATGGTGGTGGTGAGCAGCGCCGACATGCCGATGATGTCGGGCTGGTGCTGCTCGATGGCGTCGAGATATTTCTCGACCGCGTTGTTGATGCCGAGGTCGATGACGTCGAAGCCGGCGCCTTCCATCATCATGCCGACGAGGTTCTTGCCGATGTCGTGGATGTCGCCCTTGACGGTGCCGATCACCATCTTGCCCTGCTTGGGCGCGCCGGTGGCGGCGAGCAGCGGACGCAGAATGGCCATGCCGGCCTTCATGGCGTTGGCCGAGAGCAGCACTTCCGGCACGAAGAGGATGCCGTCGCGGAAATCCTCGCCGACGATGCGCATGCCCTCGACCAGCGCCTCAGTCAGCACCGTATAGGGCTGCCAGCCGCGCTCCAGAAGGATGTTGGTGCCTTCCTCGATTTCTTCCTTCAGACCGTCATAGAGGTCGTCGTGCATCTGCTGCACAAGCTCCTCGTCGGAAAGCTCGGAAAGGATGATCTCGTCGTCGGCCATTTTTCCTCGGGCTCCTTGCTGCTCGGAATGACTGCGGCAGCCTAAAAATCGATGCGCCAATACCTAACCCGCGAGGGCAAGCTAGCCATAGCTGATTTGCGACTTCCCGCAAAAGGAAAGCGACTGAAAAATTGACGCTTTTCTTGTCGATTTTGCGACAGGCGTTGGCGCTGGCTGGCCGTTTCCAATAGGGTGCATGGCTACGATCCAGGCAAGAGGCGGCAGCGACGGGCCGCCCCAGCCAATTCAGGCCAAGTTACAGGAAGAACGATCATGAGCGATAACGCGGCAGTCGAGCAGGAAGCGCCGGGCGGACGACGCGGTCGCGGCGCCAGCGGCGGCGCGGCAGCACGCCGGGCAGCCCGTTCGGGCGGCGGTCCGGGCACCCAGCTCACCTACATCAAGCGCAAGATCAACGTCTACGAGGTCCTCAACGAGGAAGGCCTGGCGCTGATCGAGAAGAACACCGATACGGTGCTGGAAGAGATCGGCATCATCTTTCGCGATGACGCCGAGGCGCTGGCGCTGTGGAAAGAGGCCGGCGCCGACGTCAAGGGCGAGCGCGTGCATTTCCCCAAGGGGCTCTGCCGCTCGCTCTTGAAGACCGCGCCTTCCATCTACACCCAGCATGCGCGCAATCCGGAGCGCTCGGTGCAGATCGGCGGCAACGCGACCGTGTTCGCGCCGGTCTACGGCCCGCCCTTCGTGCGCGACCTCGACGGCAACCGCCGCTACGCGACGATCGAGGATTTCCAGAATTTCGTGAAGCTCGCCTATATGGCGCCGTCGATCCACCATTCGGGCGGCACGGTGTGCGAGCCGGTCGACGTGCCGGTCAACAAGCGCCACCTCGACATGATCTACGCGCATATCCGTTACTCGGACAAGCCGTTCATGGGCTCTGTGACCGCGCCGGAGCGGGCCGAGGATACGGTTGCGATGGCCAAGCTCGTCTTCGGCGACGACTTCGTCGAGAACAACACGGTGCTGACCAGCCTGATCAACGCCAACTCGCCGATGGTGTTCGACGAAACCATGCTGGGGGCGCTGAAAGTCTATTCGCGCCACAACCAGGCCTGCATCGTCACGCCCTTCATCCTGGCCGGCGCGATGAGCCCGGTGACGGTCGCCGGCACGCTGACGCAGGTGCTGGCCGAAGTGCTCGCCGGCGCCTCGTTCACGCAGCTGATCAAGCCCGGCGCGCCGGTGCTGTTCGGCACCTTCGCCTCGTCGATCTCGATGCAGTCGGGCGCCCCGACCTTCGGCACGCCGGAGCCGTCGCTCGTCTCCTACGGCGCCGCCCAGCTGGCGCGCCGGCTCGGCCTGCCGTTCCGCACCGGCGGCTCGCTTTGCGCCTCGAAGATCCCGGATGCGCAGGCGGCCTATGAGAGCGCCAACACGCTCAACTCGACGATCCTTGCCGGCACCAATTTCGTGCTGCATTCGGCCGGCTGGCTCGAGGGCGGTCTCGCATCCTGCTACGAGAAATTCATGATGGACATCGACCAGCTCGGCATGCAGCAGAAATTCTGCGAGGGCGTCGACCTGTCGGAAAACGGCCAAGCGATGGACGCCATCCGCCAGGTCGGTCCGGGCAGCCACTATCTCGGCTGCGACCACACCCAGGCGAATTTCCAGACGGCCTTCTACCGCTCCAACATCGCCGACAACAATTCCTACGAGCAGTGGCTGGCCGAGGGCGAGAAGACCGCGCCGCAGCGCGCCAACGAACTCGCCCGCCGCTGGCTGGAAAGCTACGAGGCGCCGCATCTCGATCCGGCCATCGACGAGGCGCTGAAGGACTTCATCGCCAAGAAGAAGGGGTCGATGCCCGACGCCTTCACTTGAAAGGAGCCCGATTCAGGCCGGGCTAAAGTGGCCGACATCATCCATAAGGAAGTCTGGCGGAGCGCGTTCTCCGACCCGGACCGGAAGGGATGATTCTTTCACACGGCGCAGCTATCCTCCGGCGGGTTCTGCCGGAGGTCGAGATGAGGCGAAGAGCATTCAAGGGGATCGCGGCTGATGCTGCCGCGTCGTTCATCAGTCGTAACAACGACCTTCATGGCTATTGGGCGATCGGCAAACTTCATTCCCTTGCTAGGGAGCACTCGACGACCAAAATCCTGATCGAGCTACTAGGGCGGTTGGCTGAAGCGTTGTCTGAGTTCGCTTCAATAGCTGCGCGATACGGTTCGATGATCGAAACTCAAGCCGCGTCCAAAGCCCTCACGATTCGTTCTTGTAAAATTGAAGTTGAATTCGATCTGCCCAAGACCCAGCAGTGCTTGGTGGGCGAAACTGGCTTCATCTGCACGGTGACGATCGTCGACGACCGAGGGCAAGCTTGGTCTCATGACGCTTCCGGTTGCTCCCGCCCGCATGATCCAAAGAGAGAATTGCGCAGCTCGCGAGTTCGTGGCGAAGTTCAAGCCAGATGACCGTTGGTTGTGATCATGTCAGTGAAGCTCTGGCCCGGCATGGACTCATCCTTCGCGGGGGCTTCAATTTCGTTGACTGCGAAGATGCTCCTGTCGACCCCAGAAACGTCCCCGCCAAGTCCGCGCTGCTGGTAGGGCAGGCAGGAGCGGCGCCTTGGCCGCATTTCCAGCAATGGCGGGAACGGCAGGCGAGGGACATCACCAATCCGCTCGACAGCTGGGCTCGCGAGGTGATCGGCGCGGTCGCGCAAGGCTGCGGCGCGCGAGCCGTTTCTCCTTCGGATCGGCCTTACCTGCCGTTCCAGCAATGGGCGATGCGGGCGGAAGGGCTGAAGCCGTCGCCGCTCGGCATCCTCATGCATCCTCAGTATGGGCTTTGGCACGCCTATCGCGGCGCGTTGCTGTTCGAGGACGAGATTTCTGTTCCCGAACCTCATGCGGCGATTCATCTTTGCGACACATGCGTCGAAAAACCCTGCCTGAAATCCTGTCCTGTGGACGCCTATTCGGTGGATGGCTTTGCGCACCAGGCGTGCCTGGCGCATGTGCGTGGCACGGATGGTGCGCCTTGCCGCGCCGGCGGCTGCCTCGACCGCAACGCCTGTCCCTATGGCGCTGAATATCGCTACCCGGCTGATGTCCAGGCTTTCCATATGGCGGCGTTCGCCGGGGTGTAGACATTCTTCCGGACCGCACGGAAACTTGACCGCCGTTGAGATGTCGTGGCTTGCCCTGGCGGGCGGCGCAGATATCTATCGCGTGGCAACGAGCGGAGCGCGCAATGACGAAGCGGGACATCGAGATCAAGACCCTGGACGGCACGGCGAAGGCTCGGCTGTTTCGTCCAGCCGCGCCGGCCAAGGCCGGAATCATCCTCTACATGGATATTTTCGGTCCGCGTCCGGTGCTCGACCAGATGGCGGAGCGCCTCTCTGGGCATGGCTATGCCGTGCTGGTGCCCGATCTCTTCTATCGCTATGCGCCCTATGGCCCGTTCGATCCCAAAACCGGGTTCACCGATGCAAAGACCAAGGCCCTGCTGTTGATGCTGAGCGGCGGTACGACGCAGGGCATGACCATCCGCGACGGCAGCGCCTTCCTCGACGCGTTCGCGGCCGAGGGCATTGGCGGACCGATCGGCGTCGTCGGCTATTGCATGGGCGGCGCGCGGGCGTTGAACGCGGCGGCGAGCTATCCGGACCGGATCGTTGCCGCGGCAAGCTTCCATGGCGGTAATCTGGCCAGCGACGCGGCCGACAGCCCGCATCGCAAGGCGGCTTCGATCAAGGCGCGCGTCTATGTCGGCGTCGCCGGCGTCGACCATAGCTTCCCGCCCGAGCAGTCGGCGCGGCTGGCGGAGGCGCTCAGGGTGGCAGAGGTCGACCATACGATCGAGAACTATGTCGGGGTCGGCCATGGCTGGTGCGTGCCCGATCATGGCGTCTATGACGAGGCGGGCGCTGAACGCCACTGGAAGCGGCTGACGACGTTTTTCAAAGAGACGCTGGGCTGAGTTTCGGTCTCGGATTGTAGTGCGCGTGGCCTAGCGCGAGCCTTCGAATGTCCGCGCCGCCCCTCATCCGCCCTTCGGGCACCTTCTCCCCGTGGAAGGGAGAGAAGGAAAAAGTGGTGTCGCAAAAAAATCTTTTCATCGCCCCAAGGATTGGCCATTAGCCTTCGTCCAACGGGCAAATGAAGGCGATGATGCTGGACGACAGCGAAGCCTCCGATGCCGAGTTGATCGGGCGGGCGAGGGGCGGAGACAGGGGGGCTTTCGGCAAACTGGTCGAAAGGCACTATGGCTTCGTCTATCGCGCCGCCTATCGCTGGTGCGGCAGGAAGGCCGATGCTGAGGACATCGCCCAGGATGTCTGCGTGCGGCTCGGCCGCGCGGTCCGCGACTATCAGGGCAATGGCGCCTTCACGACATGGCTCTATGCCATGACGCTGAATGCTTCGCGCGACATGATGCGCAAGCGCGCCCGCGACGCCGCCAAGACCGATGCCTATGGCGCTTACGCGTCGATCGCGGGCGAAGCGCCGACGGACGATCCCGCCGAGGCGTTGTGGGCCGCGGTGCGGATGCTGCCCGACAAGCAACGCGATGCGGTGCTGCTCGTCTATGGCGAAGGGTTGAACCACGCCTCCGCGGCGGAGGTGATGGCGATCTCGGAGACGACGGTTTCCTGGCACATCCATGAAGCGAAGAAACGGCTGAAGGTGCTGATGCGTTCAGCCGGGGAAGTGTGACCATGGTCGACGACAACGAACTCGAAAGGCTGCGCGATCTCGCAATGCCTGCGCCGGACGGCGAAGCGAAGGCGCGTGCGATGGCCGCCGCCATGCAGGCCTTCGACCTCGATGAAAAAAATTTGGCGGCCCCCCAAGGAACGTCCGCAGGCCTTCGTCTCACGGAGCGAGCACAAAAGCTCTGGAGAGACATCATGCAACGGAAACTCATTGCCACGCCGGCCATCACCGCGCTGGTCGCGCTGCCTATCGCCGGCTACGCCGCTTTCGAGATGCTGAAGGAACAGCCGGCCGTCATTGCAGCCAATGGCACGGTCACCGAGACGCTGGCCGACAAGCCGGTGGAGCAGAAGCCCGCGCCTAGGCAACCGGCGATCAATGAGCCGCTAGCGGCTGCGCCGGCGAAGGAGAAGAAGATCGACGCCGACAGCGAACGGCGCGTCGAAGATGAGGCGCAGGTTGCGCCGACATCACAGCCGACCTCTGGGCTGAACCAGTCAAACGACTTGGCAAAGCGCGAAGACGGTACGTTAAAAGATTACGCCAAGCAGGAACTGGCGCTAAAGGCAGCACCTGCGACCTCACCTGCACCGGCAGAGGTTGACCAACTGGCGGGTGGGCGCGCGAATACCCAGGCGCCGGCAACCGCGATGCAGTCTGCGCAGATGCCGGCGGGCGCGGTCGCCGATTCCAAGATGATGGTGCAGCCCGCGCCCATGCCATCCGACCAGATGCAGCCGCAGGAGGAAAACCGCGACCGCATCGAAACCTTCAAGACCAATCCGGTGCACGAGACCGCCCAGGACCCGGTCTCGACCTTCTCGATCGATGTCGACACGGCCTCCTATTCCTTCGTGCGGCGCTCGCTGAAGGAAGGCAGCCTGCCTGATCCGGACACGGTCCGCGTCGAGGAGATGATCAACTACTTCCCCTATGGCTGGAGGGGGCCGGATTCGGCGTCGACGCCGTTCAACTCGACCGTTACCGTGATGCCGACGCCATGGAACGAACACACCAAGCTCATGCATGTCGCGATCAAGGGTTTCGACGTGAAGCCGGTCGAGCAGCCCAAGGCCAACCTCGTCTTCCTGATCGATGTCTCCGGCTCGATGGACGAGCCGGACAAGCTGCCGCTGCTCAAATCCGCCTTCCGCCTGCTGGTCAGCAAGCTGAAGCCCGACGACACCGTCTCGATCGTCACCTATGCCGGCAATGCCGGCACGGTGCTGATGCCGACCAAAGCGGCGGAAAAGCAGAAAATCCTTGCTGCCATCGATAATCTCGAGCCCGGCGGATCGACGGCCGGCGAGGAAGGCATCCGCGAGGCCTACAAGCTTGCCCAACAATCCTTCGTCAAGGACGGCGTCAACCGCGTGATGCTCGCCACCGACGGCGATTTCAATGTCGGCCAGACCGATGACGACGATCTCAAGCGGCTGATCGAGAAGGAGCGCAAGACCGGCGTGTTCCTCTCGGTGTTCGGTTTCGGGCGCGGCAATCTCAACGACCAGATGATGCAGACCATCGCCCAGAACGGCAACGGCACAGCCGCCTATATCGACACTTTGGCCGAAGCCGAGAAGGTGCTGGTCGAGGATGCCTCCTCGACGCTGTTCACCATCGCCAAGGACGTCAAGATCCAGGTCGAGTTCAATCCGGCCAGGGTTTCCGAATACCGTCTCGTCGGTTATGAGACCCGGGCCCTGAAGCGCGAGGATTTCAACAACGACCGCGTCGATGCCGGCGATATCGGCTCGGGCCATTCGGTGACCGCGGTCTATGAAATCACGCCGAAAGGGAGCGGCGGCGAGCAGGTCGATCCGCTGCGCTACGGCCAGGCCAAGGTCGACAATGGCGGCGTCGCCAATGCCGACGAATATGCCTTCGTCAAGATCCGCTACAAGCTGCCGAGCGAGAATGTCTCGAAGCTGATCACCACGCCGGTGACCACCGCCAACGAGGTCTCGTCCTTCGACGCGGCCGGCGCCGACCAGCGCTTCTCGGTCGCCGTCGCGGCCTTCGGGCAGAAGCTGCGCGACGAGGACCAGACGGCGAATTTCGGCTATGATCGGATCGCCGAGATCGCCAATGCCGCGCGTGGCGCCGATCCGTTCGGCTACAGGGCGGAGTTCCTGTCGCTGGTGCGCCTGGCCTCATCGCTGGACGGCAACAAGTAGAGAGCCGAAGGGCAGGGACCGAAATAGCGAAGGCCGGCGGGCAATTCCTGCCGGCCTTTTCCGCGATCGTTAAATTGCGCTGCTTTTCCGGAATATCATCGCAATTAACTTTTGTTAGTTCGTGCGGATAGACGAGCATCAGGGGCGGGCATTGCATATCACCACGAACTGGAACGCGGCGGCGACGGCAAACACGACGCCGGCGCGTGCTCCGACGCTGGAGTCGACGCGCATTCGAAGCGATGTCGATGCCGCCCGCAACACGGCGCTTTCGGCGCTCAACAACGACCGTTTTCGCGTGATGCTGGAACAGATCACCGACCCCGGCGCGTCGGGCGCGCTGGCGACCATGAATTCCGAGAACGTCGTCGATCTCAGCACCGCGCTGTCGCGCTACGCCGAAAACAGCAAATAATCGGGGCCCGTCAGGCGCGGCTGCGCCTGCGTTCGCGCCTGCCTTCGCCGCTGTCCCCGGCGCTTGCCGTCTTGTTGCGCATCGGACCGATGCGCTCGACGATCGTCTCGACGGTCGGGCGCTCAGCCTTGGTGTGGCCGTCGAGCGCCTTGCGCATGGCGGCAAGGTGGGCGAAGGAGGTGCCGCAGCAGCCGCCGACGATCTTGTC
>NZ_RZRX01000309.1:0-6106 GCF_003997405.1 Mesorhizobium sp. M2A.F.Ca.ET.042.01.1.1 | reverse complement strand
GGCAAGGACCAGAACAATCTGGCGACGCTGGCCACGGCGGAAGCGGCGGCGGTTTCAACCGACATCATCGTGCTGGTCAACGACGGTGGCGTCATCACCGCGGCTGGCAGCAATGGCGACGACACGCTGGCGCTCGCGACCAATGAGCAGGTGCGCGGCTTCGGCAACGGCAACATCAACCTGGCGCTGACCGTGCCGTCGACCATCCAACTGGCCAGCAACAACATCTCGATCGTCGACCAGACGCCAAACGGCGCGGCGACGCTGACGAGCGCGGATGGCAGCAGCATCATCACGCTGGCCAGCAGCGGCAACATCATCGACGGTTTCATCATCGATGGTAACGACGGCGCTGGCGCCAATGCCGCAATCGGCATCAGCGGCTCCGGCACGGCGAACGCCACGATCAGCAACATGACGATCAGGAACTTCACCGCCGCCAACATCGACTTCGGCACCGGCGCTACCGGCACGACGACGCTGACCAATCTCTCCCTCGTCACCAACGCGAGCGGGACCGGCATCAAATTTGGCGCAGCCTCCGGAACGGTCACCGCCACCAACGTCGACACGACAGGCGCCAGCGGCCTGTCGGTCGTCGGCGGCAATGCGGCGTTCAGCTTCGACAGCGCGAGCTCAATCACTAATGTCGCCGGCACCGCTGTCAGCGTCACCAATCGCACCGGCGGCAGCTTCGGCTTTGCCGGCGCGGTTACGTCGAGCATTGGCGGCAGCGGCATCGCCATCTCCGGCGCGACGGGCGTAAACACGGTCAGCTTCACCGGCGCGGTCAACTACAACAACGCCGCCGGCACCGCTGTCTCGGTCAACAATGGCGGCACGGCCTCGACCGTCAGCTTCGCCAACCTCGCCATCACGACGGGCGGCGGCAACACGGCCTTCACCGCGACTAATGGCGGCACGGTCAATGTCACCACCGGCTCGATCAGCGCGAACGCCAGCCAGGCGGTCAACCTCAACGGCATCGCGGCCGGCATCAATTTCACCTCGACCACATCGGGCGGCGGCACCAACAACGTCGCGCTCACCAACGTCACCGGCACGGTGAACCTTGGCACCGGAGCGCTGACCGGCGCCTCGGGCGTCGCCTTCCTGGGCTCCGGCGGCACGGCAACCGTAACCTATGGCGGCTCGATCACCAAGACGAGCGACGGCCGCACGATCGATATCCAGAATCGCACCGGCGGCACGGTCACACTCAGCGGCGCGGTTTCCTCGACCGGCTTGAGCGACGGCATCTTCCTCAACGCCAACACCGGCTCGACCATCAACTTCACCGGCGCGCTGACCATCGACACCTCGAGCAGCAACTCCATCGGCTTCAACGCGATTGGTGGCGGCACCGTCAGTGCGACCGCCTCGGGCAGCACCATCAATTCGGGTCAGGCGACCGCGCTCAATGTCGTGAACACGACGATTGGCGCCTCCGGCCTGAAGTTCCAGAGCATCTCGTCGGGCGGCGGCACCGCCGCCGGCATCGTACTCGACGGGACCGGCTCCAGCGGCGGGCTGACCGTAACCGGCACCGGCTCGGCCGGCTCGGGCGGCACGATTTCCAGCAAGACCGGCGCCGATATCCTGACCGGCACAGACGCCGGCGGTCAGACCGTGAGCGGAAGTGCCGGCACCGGCATCTTCCTGAGGAATACCTCCGGAGCATCGTTCACCAACATGCAGCTGAACGACTTCTCGAACTTCGCCGTCTACGGCAACACCGTCACCAACTTCACGATGACCGGCATGACCATCAATGGCGTCAACGGCAACAACAATGCCGGCGACCGCGAAGAAAGCTCGATCCGCTTCGACAACCTGCTCGGCACCTCTTCGATCACCAACTCCAGCATATCGGGCGGCTACAACCAGAACGTCGACCTCTACAACACCAGCGGCACGCTGACCCGGCTGACCATGGACAACATCCAGTTCGGCCTGATCGATGCGACGGGAGGCAACGACAATGTTCGCGGACAGGTCTACAACACCGCGACCGCCAACTACACGCTGACCAACAGCACCTTCGCCGGCACGCGCGCCGACTTCATCGCGTTCCTTGCCAACAACAATTCCACCATGGATGCCGTGGTGCGCAGCAACACGTTCCACAACGGCCAGGCGATCATCCCCGGCGGTGGTTCGGCGATCGACATACGCAGCGGTTCCGGCACTCTCGCCCAGGCGGCGACGACGACCTTCGACATCTCGCACAACACGCTGGCCAACACCGGTGCCGACGCTGCCAACGCCTACGATACTGTCGGCATATTCGTTGCCAAGGGCAAGGATAGCGGCACGATGGCCGGCACGATCGCCAGCAACACAATCGGGCCAGCGAAGAGCGGCGCCAACGCGGACGGCATTTTTGTCCGCTCGGCCGGTGCTGGCACGACGACGGTTTTGATACAGAACAATTCGCTGTCGGGCTATGGCAACGCCGGTATCCACCTGCAGAACAACGACGGCAGTTCCACCATGAACGCCTCGATCTTCGGCAACGTGGAGTCGAACCCGAATTCGCAGAACATATACGGCCTCTTTGTAGACAACGGCGCTACGGCTTCTGACACCAGCACGATGAACCTAGTCGTTGGCGATGCCAGCAATCTGGGCAAGCAGAATACGTTCGTCTCGAGCGCAATTGGCATCGTCGATGTATCGCTCGCCAACACCGTAAACGCTCATTTCAACTTGGCGCGCGGCGGGTCGACGGCCGGCACTCCAAATACAACTGGAACACTTGCGCAAGTCACGCAGATTATTGGGGATGACAATACCGGCAGCCCGACGGTCGACAACACGGCAAGCGCTGGCGTGATCACGCTAACAGACACTTTGCCGCCCCTTCCTCCCGTAGTCGCTCCTTAATTCTCCGCTCAAACCTGACGCCGCTTACAAAATTTAGTAAAACTGAAGCCAAAAATTATCTCATCTGATTTACTATTGACGTTGCGCAATGTAACGCCGTTGGGCTAGTATGAAGTAGTGCTGAAGGAGGGCGCGATGGCGGAACCGTATCTTTCCGAAATCAGAATCATGTCTTTTGTATTCCCTCCGAAAGGCTGGGCGCTCTGCAACGGCCAATTGCTGCCGATCAACCAGAACCAGCCGCTGTTCTCGTTGCTGGGCACCACGTTTGGCGGCGACGGCCGGGTGAATTTCGCCCTGCCCGACTATCGCGGGCGCGTCCCCATCCATGTCAGCGGCGGTCATGTGCTGGGGGAACGGGGCGGCGAGCAGGCGCACACGCTTTCGATCTCGGAACTGCCGGTCCATAGCCATGCCGAGATGGCCACCACGGCCAATGCCGACGTGCCGGCTCCCGCCGGCAACCTGCTGGCAACGGTCGCCAACGTCTATACGCCGCCAGCCAACCCCACGACGACGATGGACCCCGGGACGCTGGCCTTGGTCGGCGGCAGCCAGGCGCATATCAACATGCAGCCGTTCCTGACACTGAGCTTCTGCATCGCCCTGCAGGGCATTTTCCCGTCGCCGACCTGAGGAAACGCAATCATGGCACAGCCCTATGTTGGCGAAGTCAGAATGTTTGCCGGCAATTTCAATCCAGCCGGCTGGATGTTCTGCGAAGGACAGCTCTTACCGATCTCGGAGTATGAAACGCTGTTTAACCTGATCGGCACCACTTATGGCGGCGACGGGGAGAGCACCTTCGCACTGCCAGACCTGAGGGGCCGGCTGCCATTGCATCAGGGAGACAGTTTCATCCTTGCCGAGACGGGCGGCGTGGAGGAAGTCACGCTGACGCCCCAGCAGATCCCCTCACACACGCACCCGTTCGTCGCCTCGTTGAACAACGCAGCGGCAAGTACGCCCACCGCCAATGTGACTGGGCAGGTCGGCGCCTCGCAAATCTACCGTGAAGCGCCGGCGACGACGCCGATGTCGCCGCAGACCGCCGGGCAGACCGGCGGCAGCCAGCCGCATACCAATTTCCAACCTTATCTTTGCATCAATTTCATCATCTCGCTGTTCGGTATCTTCCCGTCGCCGACTTGAAGAGGACGTCATGGCCGATCCGTTCGTCGCCGAAATCCGCATCTTTCCGTTCAACTTCGCGCCCAAGGGCTGGGCATGGTGCGACGGTCAACTGCTGCCAATATCGCAGAATACCGCGCTGTTCTCACTGCTCGGCACGACCTATGGCGGCAATGGTAAGTCCAACTTTGGCTTGCCCGATTTGCAGGGCCGCGCGCCGATGCATCCGGGGCAAGGACCGGGGCTGTCGCTGCACGATCTCGGCGAGCAGGGCGGATCGGAGACGGTGCAGTTGCTGATATCGGAGATGCCGCAGCACGGGCACACGCTAATGGGCAATATCAATCCCGCCAATCTGGCGGCTCCAAGTGCGACACGATCCTATGCGCGCACGTCTCCAGGGCAATCTTACTCGGCGACGGCCACGTTGACGCCGCTCAACGATCAGGCGGTGCGACCGGTCGGCGGCGACCAGCCGCATAACAACATGCAGCCCTATCTCACCTGCTATTTCTGTATCGCGCTTCAGGGCGTCTTCCCACCACGCCCCTGATCTGCCGATGAACCATTTTCGCGAGGCGGCCGGCTGGATGCGCGCGGCGGGCGCCGGGCTCACATTCCGTGGGTCAACGGAAGCCGATCTGCCGTTTCTGTTGCACCTCTATGCCTCGACCCGCCTCGAAGAGCTGGCCGTGACGTCCTGGACCGAGGCGCAGAAGGCCGCGTTCCTCGACATGCAGTTCCAGGCGCAGCACGCGCATTACCGGAAATACTACCCCCATGCCGACTGGCTGGTGGTCACGCATGCCGGCAGCGACATCGGACGACTCTATATCGAGCGCTGGCCAGGCGAGCACCGCATCATCGACATCGCCTTCCTGCCGGCGTTTCGCGGCAAGGGGTTCGGCTCGGCCTTGCTCAGCGACCTCATCGACGAAGCAGCGGCCATCGGCAAGGCGGTCTCGATCCACGTCGAGAAGCACAATCCGGCCATGCGGCTTTACCTGCGGCTGGGCTTCACCGTTGCCGAAGACAAGGGCGTTTACGACCTGATGCTGCGTCCGGCCGCGTGATGGCCGCAAGCATCACGCGCCGCGATACCAGGAGACGATGGTGAAGCGCTCGTTGCGTTTGACCGGCGTGACCTCGTGCGTCGTTTCCGAGCGAAACGCGACCAGCGACCCCGGCAATGCCGGCATCGCGACGCGCAGCTCCGGACCGCTGTAAGGTCCGTGCAGGACCAGCGAACCGCCGGAATAATCTTCCGGCGAAGGATCCTCGGACTGGCCGTTGAGAAAGATCACCGCCGAGACCTTCGGAAGCGCGATTCGTCGTGAATGAGCGGTGTGTTGCCGTCCTGGTGCGGCACGAAGAAATCGCCCTCTCGATAGTGGAGGAACTGCGGTTTCTCAAACGCGCCCAGCGCGACTGCGAAATGCCGCTCGAGGAGCGCCTTTTGCTCTGCCAGCAGACGCTCTATCAGCGCCTGCGCGGCGGTCGAAACCTCGGCGCGCCTGGTCCGGCGCACCTGCGACCATTGCGGCTTCTGGTCGGAATGGCCGAGCAAGCCGGCAGCCTGGCCGGTGGCTGCGCGAATTTCGGCGCACAACACGCGGCAGGTCGCGTTGTCCAGCGCTTCGGAGATTGCGACATAGTCGACCACGGCCGGCCGAGCTCAGTTGAAGACCGCCTCGTAGGTGTAGCTCGTCTGGTCGCCGGAGATCGGCACGATGAAGATGTCATGCGTGATCTCGCTGCCGACGAAGCGATAGGTCGCCTGCTGCAAAAGCATTTCGCGTGGCCCCTTGAACAGCGCCGAGAAGCCGCCGCCGGCGCGCGGACTGTTGGCGACGCGCTTTACCGAAGCGAGCTCCAGCGCCACCATCTGCCCGCCTGCCTCGACGAGGAATGTCTGCCCGACCGCCTGCTCGAATTGCGTAGCCGATGCCATTCCCGTCCCCCTTCATTCGGTGCCGGTTGCCGCCAATATCGGCGGGTCCGCGCCATGCTGTTCATAGCGTACCGGGAAGTCGTTGCGCCAGCCCCTGCACTGCCCTAAACCCGGTGCAGGCGGCGTATTTTATTGCCC
>NZ_RZRX01000308.1:0-6166 GCF_003997405.1 Mesorhizobium sp. M2A.F.Ca.ET.042.01.1.1 | reverse complement strand
CTCTGTCCAGGGGCTCGATGTCGGCCATGTCGAGCCCGGCAGTGAAGTTCGCCTGAAACTCGAGGCGTGGCCCTTCCAGAAGCACGGTACCCTGTCCGGTAGGGTTCGAACCGTCTCGGACGACACCTTCACGCAGGATCCGAAGAATGGTGGGCAACAACGCCCTTATTACAAGGCACGGGTGGAGTTGACCGCGACCGATCTGCGTGATGTGCCGAGCAGTTTCCGCTTGATCCCCGGCATGGCAGTGACCGCGGAGATCAAGGCCGGCGACCGCACGATCTTGTCATATTTCCTCTATCCGCTCCTGCGTGGTCTCGACGAAAGCATTCGCGAACCCTGAGTCACGAAGCGTCCTTTACTCCAGACCTAGGGACGCCTGCTCGGGTGGCGGGCGGCGAACCCGGCCGCAATTTTGGCGTCAAGGCGAAGGGTTTCATCGGGAGACCGAGAACGGGACGTTCGCCATTACCGTGCGAGGGATTGATCGGGCCTATTCGGAACAGCAGGATAGCAGGCCCGTCGCTACAAGGCTGCTCGAGAACGCCCCAGCACGATGACGCAAAACGCGACGAAGGTGGAGCGTTAACTTGGCCTCCACCAACAGCGCGGGCGGCGTAACGCTCGAACAGGGCGGTGTCCGATCCAGCCGTCCATCGCGACGCTTGATCGAGCTTCGGCTGGTCGGAAACAATGCTGCTGCGCCCGTGCAGCCGGGCAATCGATCCGCGATCAACGTTGGCACGACCGCGCTCCCTATAAGCGCCTCACGAGTATCGTATGCTGCTTGTAGACGGTCTTGTTGGTTAATCCGCAGAGCACTGAGATCAGGCCTGTCCTTGCGATGTCTGCTTTCGGGCAACGGTCAAGTTGGTCTCCATGACCCCTATGGGGCGCAAAGCTGCCGTCCGTGGCGCCGACCAGACTAGTAGTCTGGAATGGGCCGGACGCCGGCGGTCGGCTTTCGTCGCCGAGAGAGCAAGCGTCTTTTGTGACGACCAGCATAGCCTGCCCAACATCACCCAGTGAGGTTAGCGGTGCGCTGTGACGGCGACGCATCCTGACATGTTTGCGCAAACCTTCATGGTACTGTGCGCTGGTTTTTGCGACGCCCGGTCGTGCCTGCCACAATTTAAGAGGAGAGTTCAAACGTCCAGGATCAATCGCCGTGCCCTGCTGTTTCACTCGAGCAGCGCTGTTGTCGCGTCAACGGTTAAGGCTGCGGCTCTCACCACAGAGCTGGCAAGCAGAGACCAAGAGCCATCCATTGAACTGCGCGCATTGATTGAGGCGCACAAGACAGCATACGCGGGGTTTATTAAGGCCGTCCACGAAATGGGTGGAAGCCGCGACTATGACAGAGCTAGCCAAGCAGAGGAAAAGGCGCTGCTCGCCATCTGTGCGTACCCTGCGATCACGGAGGGCAGTCGCTGGGACAAGGCCAGATATCTACTGGAGATCGAGGCGCGCGGCGAACTCGACCTGCCAAAACATGTGCAGGGCCTTCTCCGCTCAACAATGTGGAAGGGATGAGACCGACTTGGTGCCTCCATCAGATTTACCCCAAGCTCGCCGGCTGACGTCTCTTCTCCTGGAACGAGGCGCAAAGCCGCGATTCCGTATCAGAGAACTGCGGCCGGCGAGTGGCTGGCCGGTCTTTTTGAATCAACTTCGGCCAACAGCTTTGCAGGCAAGTTATGTTGTTGCCGAGAGAAATTTGCGGGAGCGAGGTTCGATCGTTCGACCCGACCCCCTTGTTCACAAGTACCTAAGTGGGGCTTGGTGGGAGCGTGAAGACTCCCACCGAGCTGGTTTTGTCAGTTCTTGCCGCAGGTGTCGGCCATGTCTGGCGTGCATTTGACGAAGCCTGTGTCGATATAGGGCGGCACCGTCTTGCCCTGCTTCAGGTCGTGCAAAGCCTCGATCGACTTGTAGCCCATATTGTACGGGCTCTGGCCAACGAGGTAGTGGGCAAGCCCGTCTTTGAGCAGCGGCAGCTGCGGCGCGAAGGCGTCGCCGAAGGAGATGACGAGGTCCTTGGAGTCGACGCGGTCCTTCACACGCCCGACCGCCTGCCGGTAGGCCGACGGCGCATATTGCGCCCAGCCGCCAACGGCGACGAAGGCGTCGAGCTTGGGATTGGCGACCAGCACGTCGTTCATCTGCTGGGCGGCGAGGCTGATGTTGTCATTGTTGTAGATCGGGCAGCCGTCGACCTCGGTCCAGCCGTTCTCGCCGGCCAGGCGCTTCACCGGCTTGTCCTTGGAGACGTTGGCTAGCGTGTCGCGGATGCCCTGAACGCGCAGGTCCAGATTGAGCGAGCCGGCCGTGCCGGTCTGGATGCAGACCGTGCCGCCCTTTGGCTTGTATTCGACGACCTTCTTCGCCAGCTCGACGCCGAAATTGTAGTTGTCGGTGCCGATGAAGGTCGAGCGCAGGCCGGCGTCTTCCTTCAGCAGGTCGCCGTCGAAGGTCACGATCGGGATGCCCGCGGCTTTGGCCTTCTCCAGCAGCCGGGCCACCGACTTCGGATTGGTCGCAGAGACCGCGATGCCGTCGACGCCCTTGGTGAGCACGTCGTTGATCACCTGAAGCTGCTGGGCCTCGTTCACCTCCGACGGACCGATATAATAGCACTCGACACCGAGGTCCTTGGCGGCCTTCTCGCAACCCTCTTTGACCGGAGCGCTGAAGACGTCGTTCACGGTCTTGACGATCACCGCATAGGTCTCGGCCGAAGCGGCCGTCGTGCCGGCGGCAAGCGTTGCCGCGATTGCGGTCGCGGCCAGCCGCAAAGTCGTTTTGTAGATGATGCCTGTCATGATGTTTTCTCCTCTCTGATGTTATGTGCACGAAAGTGCGCAAACCTTCCGGACACGAGGTGCGTGTCCGCGACGGTCTAGGCGCGGCTGGAGCGGAACCGTTCAAGCAGTACCGCGAACAGGATGAAGAGGCCGACGAAAGTGCCCTGCCAGAAGGGGTTCACGCCTGCGAGCAGCAGGGCGTTGCGGATCACTTCGATCAGCACCGAGCCGATGACGGCGCCGAAGGAGGTGCCGAAGCCGCCGAGCAGGTTGGCGCCGCCGATGACTGTCGCGGCGATGACCTGCAGCTCCTGACCCTGGCCGAGCGCGTTGGTGGCGGCACCCATCCAGCCGACCAGGAAGATTGCAGTCATGCCGGTCATCGCGCCGAGTAGCGCATAAGTCGAAACCTTGACGCGGTCGACGGGGATGCCGGAGAGGCGCGCAGCACTTTCATTGCCGCCGATGGCGCGCACGTAGCGGCCCCATTTGGTCATCGACAAGAGCCACTGCATGACGACGGCCGAGACGATCACCGCCCACAGAACGTTCGGCACGCCGAGGAAGGAACCGCTGCCCAGCGCCAGCAGCGTGTCGCCAGCCTTGCCGAAATCGTAGACCACCTGGTTGCTGGTGACGACCAGCGTCTGCGAACGCACCAGGCTCATCATGCCGAGCGTGACGATGAAGGGCGGCAGCTTCAGGTACGAGACCAGCGCGCCGTTGACGATGCCGACGAACGCACCAACCAGAAGCACGAACAGCACGACGACGGCGAAAGGATAGCCGCTGGCGCAGAACAGGCCGAGCAACACGCCGGTCAGGCCAAGCGTAGAGCCAACGGAAATGTCGATGCCGCCGGTCATGATCACCGGCGTCATGCCGATCGCCATCAGCGCCGTGAAGCAGAAATTCTGCAGGATGTTGGCCATGTTGGCGGAGGTCAGGAAGCGCGGCGCGATCATGCCCACCACGGCGCCGATGATCAGCACCGCGACGACGATCCAGAATTCCTGGCTGCGCAGGATCGCGCCAAGCTTGCTGCGCTCCGACAGGCTGAAGACAGAATCCAGATTGCTGGCGTCCGGAGACTTGTTCATCTCATCCTCCCCTGTTGCCTTCAGGCCGCGGCCTTGGCGCCGACGATCAAGGCCGTGATTTCCTCGGGCGAGCTGGTCGAAGCGAGCTTGTTGGCGACCAGATGGCCGCGCCGCAGCACCATGATGCGCTCGCACACACCGAACACGTCGGGCATGCGGTGCGAGATCAGGATGACGGCGACGCCGCGTTCCTTGAGGCGCTTGATCAGCGCCAGCACCTCGGCGACCTGGCGCACCGAGATCGCAGCGGTCGGCTCGTCCATCAGCACCAGCTTGGCATCGGCCAGGCGGGTACGGGCAATGGCGACCGCCTGGCGCTGGCCGCCCGACATACGCTTGACCACATCGCGCGGCCGCGTTTCAGATTGCAGCTCGCGAAACAGCTCGGCGGCGCGCTCACGCATCTTGCGGTGGTCGAGGAATTTGAACGGGCCGACCGAGCGCATGATCTCGCGGCCGAGGAAGACATTGGCGGCTGCGCTCAGATTGTCGCAGAGCGCCAGGTCCTGGTAGACGATCTCGATGCCGGCCCGACGGGCGTCCGAAGGCTGGTTGAACTGAACTTCATTGCCGTCGAAGACCATCCTGCCGGAGGAGGCAGGGAAGTTGCCGGCTATCATCTTGACCAGCGTCGATTTGCCGGCGCCATTGTCGCCCATCAGGCCGACGATCTCGCCGGGCTCGATCTTGAACGACACGTCCTCGACGGCATGGATGGCGCCGAACTGTCGCGAGATATTCTTCAGCTCCAACAGGCTCATGGCAGGGACTCCCGCTCTTGCTTTTCTTGCGCTGCCGGCATCGATCGAGCCGCGGCGTAGTCGTCGGCGGCCTTGAGACCGCCATAGAGGACGGCGCGCCAGCCGAGCCTGGCCCAGCGCAGGTCCATCGGCCGGCCCGTCTCGGAAAAGGGCGCCCGCAGCGCCACCAGTTCTTCCAGCTGCCGGCGCGGGAATGCGTCGATCGCGCAGACCCCTCCCCCGAGCACGATTGTGGCCGGGGAAAACAGCGCCACCGCCGTGCCTATTGCGAGTGCCTGATCGCGCACGAAGCGGTCGATGTCGGCGCCAAGCCCCGGGATGCTCCCGGACTGGACAAAAACCTGGGTGACGGGAACGCCGTATCTCTCGGCAATCACTTCCAGGGCGCGGCCTGAAACGAAGGTTTCCAGGCAGTCGGTGCGCAGCCCCTCCAGCGTCCTGCCCTCATTGCCGAAAGGCATGTGGCCGATTTCCAGCGCCCAGCCGCCGCCGCGAAACGCTTCGCCGCCCTGCAGGAAGGCGCCGCCGACGCCGGTGCCGAAGAACAGGCCAAGCACGCTGTCGGCGCCTTTCGCGGAGCCCGCGATCACCTCACCTGCCAGCACCAGCACGGAGTCGCGTTCGATTATGACGGGTAAGCCGAGGACGTCGCCAAGCTCGCTCGCCAGATGATGGCCGTTGAGCTCGGGCACATTGCCGGCGAAGAGGACACGGTCGCCGTCGATGTCGATGAAGCCCGGAACGGTCGAGACCATCAGGTCGGGGGTGAGACCCGCCTCGACGCAGAACTCCCTGACGATCTTGGCGAAGCTGCCGACGGGATCGCCATTGCGCAGCAAGGCGGACGGGAAGAGACGCTCGCCGGCCTGCGGGACACGGTCGACAACCATGCCGCATTTGACCGACGTGCCACCGACATCGACGACCAGGATCGAGCGGATCATCGATCGCCTCCAACGTCCGGGAGGAAGCTTGCCAAGGCGTTGCGGAACTCGGCGACATAGGCCGCGCGGTCGATCGTCTTGGATGTTATCCCGGCCAGCCGGGCACCCGGGATGAGGCCTGCCAGCTGGCGCGCATAGGCGAGCGGGTGGACATAATCCTGGTCGTTGCCGATGACGAGCGCCGGCTGCCGGATCGCCACGATCTGGGCGCGGCTCACGCCCGGCCAGTCGAGGGGAATGCGCGACAGGAGCGCGATCGTGGTGTCGGGCCGCGGGCGCTTGAAGAAACCGATGAGCGAGGCCGCGTTGTCCGGCGAGGCCGCCATGACTTCGAGGAATTCCGGCGCGGCGCGAAAGCGCTCCGCGCCTTCTTCGGCGCCATATTTTTCGAGATATTGCGCCGCGACGCGATAGCCGTGCTGGCGCGCGATGGAAGGTGCATCCACCCAGGCAGGCCGCGCCAGCACCAGCTTGGTAACGCGCACGGCGTTGACTCTTGCCAGCCGCAGCGCGATCGCCGCGCCCAATGAGATGCCGCCGACCGCTGCCTGCTCAAT
>NZ_RZRX01000307.1:0-6271 GCF_003997405.1 Mesorhizobium sp. M2A.F.Ca.ET.042.01.1.1 | reverse complement strand
GCCTGGTCCTGTGTCGTGGCGGCCGGAGCGGTTTGCGTCTTGAGCGCGGCGCACGCGCCGGCGCGTTGCGGGTCGAGCTCGACAGCGCGCCGGCAGTCGCTCGCGGCAAGGGCATTGTCTCCTTGCGAGGCCGCGGCGACCGCCCGGTCGTAATAGGCCTCGGCATTGTCGGGATCGAGTGAGATGGCATAGCCAAAGGAAGCGATCGCGCCCGGCACGTCGCCGGAGGCTTGCTGCTTCAATGCATCCCGGATTTGCGCGGCAGCTTCCTTGGAAAGGACCTCCCTGCCAGTGGCCTCCAACTGCTTGGCCAAAGAGGAAAGATCCGACTTGGACGCCGTTTCCGCCGCAGGCATCTCGGCGTCATCCGGCCCCGCGTCACAGCTGCCAGTCTTCTTCGGATCGAGCGCGATGGCTTTGCGGCAGTCGGCCGCCGCGCCGGCGCTGTCGCCTTTGCGTGATCGCATCAGCGACCGGCCGAGCCACGCCCTGGCATCGGTCGCATCGAGCGCGATCACTTTGTCGAAATCGGCAAGGGCGCGATCGTCGTTGTCCTTGCTCGCCCAGGCGACCGCTCGGGCGTAGTAGCCGTCGACCATCCCGGCGTCGAGCTCGATCGCCTTGTTGGCATCGGCGATGGCGCGCGCCCAGTCGTTCTTGCCGATCCAGGCGGCGCTGCGGTTGGCATAGGCATCGGCGCTCCCTGGGTCCACGGCCAGTGCGGCGTCGTAATCGGCAATGGCGCGATCGAACTCGCCCCTGGCGGCGTAGGCGAGGCCGCGATTGACGAGCGCGATGAAATCGGCCGGATCGATGCGGATCGCCTTGTCATACTCCGCAATCGCCTTGTCGCGTTCGCCGGTCTTGCTCCAGACGGTGCCGAGCCCCGTATGGGCGTCGCCGTTTTGCGGATCGGCCTCGATCGCCTGCTGGAAATCAAGCATGGCCGCGTCGATCTTGCCCTTGCGAAGGAAGGCCGAGCCGCGGCTGGAATAGGCGTCGCTGGCGGACGGTTCGAGGCTGATCACGATGTTGAAGTCCGCGATCGCGCGGTCGTAATCGCCCTTGTTGGACCAGTCGGTGCCGCGGTTGAACAGCGCCGAGGTCGCCTTTGGATCAAGCGCGATGGCTTGGCCGTAATCGGCAATCGCGCCATTCCAGTCCTGCTTGTCGTCCCGGGCAGCGCCCCGATAGAAATAGGCCTTGATCCGCTGGCGCTGCGCTTGCGTATCGTCTTCGGCAATCGCCGTGCAGGCAGCGATGCGCCGATCGACCGCGGCCTGGTCGACATTCGCTTCCTTTTGGTCACTGCCCTGACCGCCGCTTTCGTCGCCGAAGCAAAGGGCATAGTCCCCGGCAACGGCGGGCGAAGGCGTGGCGAGCGTGCCAAGCGCCGTCACTCCCGCCAACGCCAGCCCATGTGAGAGCACGGCAACGAATATGCGCGAGACCGCGCCGGCACGGCGAGACATGGTTTGAACCTCCCCCCGGAGTCGCCGCGACCGCGGCTGCGAGCCCTATAGTTCCGTTTTTGTTCCAAAATGCAAGCAGAAATTGTAGCGACCGCCGAAATCGGTCTCCCCTTGAGGAATCCACCCTCACATATCGATTATCGACCTTCTCACCCGGCCGATGATGGTGATCGCGCCCTCCAGTTCCGGCGGCGGGATATCCAGGTAGGAAGCCGGCTGGAACGGCGGGTTGTCGTTCGGGCGGTAGCGTTTGTAGGTGGCCCGTCCCGTCTCGTCCGAGATCACATAGCAGCCATTGGTCACCAGCCGCTTGTCGCGCAAATTGACGAAGATGATCGAATCCGGCGGCGAGATCTTGTTCATCGACGGGCCGTCGACGCGCAGCGCGATCCATTCGCCTTCCTCGAGGTCGGCGGTGGGGATCGTCGGATAGTCGGAGAGGTTGACGACGCTGTCCTGGCTGCCGAGCTCGCCGGCGCTGATCCACGACACGATCGGCACGTCGATGGTGACGGGCGAGGGCATGAGATTGACCGGCGCCGCTTCGGCGCCATCGCCCCCCAAACTGCCATCGAACAGCAGCCAGCCGGGGTCGACGCCGAACAGCCGGCCGTATTTCTCGGCGGCTTTCCGCGACAGCGGCCGGTTGCCGTTCTCATGGCTGATGAGGGTGTTCTTGTTGATGTCGCGCAGCGCCCGCGCGGCATCGCTGGGCGAGGCATAGCCGGCCTGGGCGCGCGCCTGCTGCAATCTGTGCCTGGAATCCATCATCGTACAAAATGCCTGAAATTAGTCGTCCATATTGTACGATTTCGCTTGCGCGTCATTCGTACATAACGTACGCTTAGCGCATGAATGAGCATCCCGCAAGCATTTCCGCATTGTCCGTGATTCCCGCGCAGCCCACGAGCATCCAGGGACTGCCCACTGATATCTCGGGGCTTATCGACCGCTGGGGCAGCATCGGCGCTTTCGCCGCCGATGTCGGCTGCGGCTACGAGGCGGCGCGCCAGATGCGCCGGCGCGGCCGCATCGCGCCGCAGCATTGGCCGCATGTGGTGGCGGCCAGCCGCCGGCTGGGCATTGCCGGCGTCAGCTACGAATGGCTGGCCGGCCGCGCCGCCATGCAGCGCGCGAACGCCATGCAAGGGGAGGCGGCATGAACGCGCTGCCCTCACCATTGGAATTCCAATCGTCCGGACTGTCTTCCTCCCCGGTCCGGGCGCATTCCGGGGCGCTTGCCCCGGATCCGGTCGAACCGCCCGCACCCCGGTTCACCGGAACGGCCGGAGCCGCTCCTCCCCCGGCTCCGGCCCCCAATCCGGGCATAAGCTGTGTCCGCACCGAGGACGGCACCGTCATCCTGTTCGACCGCGCGTCGGGCCGGGCGGTGTCGGGCCTGACGCGGGCGGCGGCTGAAGCCAGGCTTCGCGAACAGGAAGAGGCCGCGCGCCCCGCCTGATCCCGACCCTTTTCCGAACCCCACCGACGGCCTCGCGGCCGAACCCAGGCGCTTGGGCTTCAGCCCGGCGCTCCCAAGCCCACGCCCTTAGCAATCGATGGAATGAGAAGATGGCAGCCGCCTATACCGAAAAGGAAATCGACGAGATCGCCGCCTGGCTGAAGGAGGGGCTCTCGGCCTCGCGCATCGCCGGCCGCTTCAGCGCGCTGCGCGGCGCCCCGGTCTCGCGCAACGCCATCATCGGCATCGTCCACCGCAACGCCGGCTTGCGCGCCATCGGCTTCGCCAATCCCAAGGGCGGCCGCGCCGGCGGCAGGCCGGGGAAACATGCCCGGCCGGATCGTCCAGGCAGGCGGGGCAGGACGGTGATTGGAGCGCTCTCCGAGCCGGCCGCGCTTTCCAGGTTCGCCGAGTTCGTGGAAGGCGCCGGCGGCGCAACCGCCAATCTCCCCCCTAGTGGGGGAGATGTCCGGCAGGACAGAGGGGGGCGCTGTCCCGCCGACGTATCGGTCGTAGACAGCCCCACGCAAAAGGACTTAGCCAAAGCCCCTGCCAAGCCGAAAAAACCCAAACCCCGCAAGCCGGCGCGCACCTTGCCGCCGGCCTGGCTTGCGCCGGGCGAGCGCCAGAAATCCGAAGCGCATCTCTACAAGCTCCCGGCGCCGCCGCCTGCGAAAAACCCCGGCCGCCAGCCGCATGTCGCGGCCATGCGCTTCCTCGACTGCCTGTTCGGCCGCTGCCGCGCGCCGCTCGATCTCGCGCTACGCGAGGATGCCG
Source organism: Mesorhizobium sp. M2A.F.Ca.ET.042.01.1.1 (assembly GCF_003997405.1). Classification (NCBI taxonomy): domain Bacteria; kingdom Pseudomonadati; phylum Pseudomonadota; class Alphaproteobacteria; order Hyphomicrobiales; family Phyllobacteriaceae; genus Mesorhizobium; species Mesorhizobium sp. M2A.F.Ca.ET.042.01.1.1. The sequence goes on along the minus strand of NZ_RZRX01000307.1, from coordinate 2,560 downwards.
AAGCCGATCCGCTCGGCGCGCGCCCGGGTCCGGACATGCTGTGCTGCGGCCTGCCGACGTCCGCCACGCGCAGCTACTGCGCACACCACCACGCCAGGTTCCACGGCCATCGTGGGAGGGGGATGTGATAGCGCCGGCGCTAGTCTCCCCCCTCGAGGGGGAGATGTCGCCAAAGGCGACAGAGGGGGTCGCTGCGCGTAGAGCGCCAACCTCTTCCTACCGCATCTGCGAGGCGCTGGAGCCCTACGTGAGACGACCCCTTCTGGCCTGCCGGCCATCTCCCCCTCAAGGGGGGAGATTCGAGCTCCACCGCCTTTGCGAGCCCTCCCCATGAGCGGCACGATCTGGTCGAAATTCTTCTGGTCGGACTGGGAGTCCGATCCGAACCTGCGGCTGTGCTCGCTGGCCGCACAGGGTTTGTGGATGCGCATGCTGTGCATTGCCGCCGCGCACGAGCCCATCGGCTATGTCGCCATCGCCGGCAAGGGGCTGGACGAGACGGCGCTCGCGCGCCTTGCCGGCTGCGCGGAGGCGGAGCTTGGCGCGCTGCTTGCCGAGCTCGAGCAGAACCGCGTCTTCTCGCGCGACCGCCACGGCCGCATCTATTCAAGGCGCATGATCGCCGACGCCCGCAAGGCGCGCGCGGCGCGCAAGAACGGCTTGAAGGGCGGTAACCCAAGCCTTTCGAAGGAAAGGGCTTTTTCGCCTTCGGATAAGCGGCGGGCGAGGGTCAGGGATAAGGCGGGTGATAAGCCCCAGAGTCCAGACTCCCAGAGTCCACAAGCCATCGATCCAACGGGAGAAAAAGCCCAGGCGTTTTCTTCCCCCGCTTCGCGGGACAGGAATGGAAAAGCGTCTTCAGGGCAGAGGCCCGAACAGAAATGGCAGCGGCGCAGGACGCATGTCGATGCCGCCAACGCAATCATCGAGGAGATCAATGACCGCAGCCGAATTGCAGCAGGCGGCGAAGGCGCTGGCCGCGATGTTTTCCTGCTTCCCGCAATCCGCGCTGGCTGACGCCGAGATGCAGTTGCGTGGCTATCTCGCCGCGGTGCAGGATGCCGAGCTTCAAGACGTCGAGGCCGCGATCCGCCGCTTCATCCGCGGCGAGGCCAAGATGGCCAACGCCCAGTTCTGCCCGTCGACCGCCCAGCTGTCGATCGAGGTGCGCGAGAGGCGCCTGATGCGGGAGCTGACGGCGAAGAGAGAGGGGCAATTAAGCGCGAGTTCCTCGCCCCCGCCACGCGGGGGAGAGGTGGCGCGGCGAAGCCGCGACGGAGAGGGGAGCGCCCTCCGCGAAATCAAAGCCGGCTGAGACCCTGGCTCCTCGCGTCACAAGCGAAGCCGCAATGAGCGCTCGCTCAACCTCCCACGCCATTGGCTTCGCGGAGGGCGTCCCCCTCTCCGTCCGCTTCGCGGACACCTCTCCCCCACCGTTGGTGGGGGCGAGGAACCCAAGTTCTGCAACGCCACCCACAAAGGACCTCCCATGCCCCGCAAAACCGCCAAGAAACCCCAACCGCCAAAACTCCCCAAGGGCGAGGCCGAGCAGGTGCGCATCCGCCGCGAGGTCGGCCATGACTTCGCGCTGAAGCAGGACGCCTTCGGCCGTCAGCGGCTGACCGCCGGCACGGCCGAGGCGCGCCGCGTCTACGAGGTTTCGAACGGCGGCTACACCTCCACCGGCGGCATCGTGCGCCTGCGCAATGTCGATCCGCTCACCGGCATCACCTCGCTGACGCGCCAGCAGCGCGAGGCCGGCCAGCGTTTTCGCGACGATTTCGGGCGCGCCGCCCGCCACGGCCTGCAGCCGCAATCCTGGAGCGAGCGCGTCGACGCCAGCCGGATGGGCGGCGGCATCCCCGACCGCGTGCTGTCAGCCGGCCGCGCCCATGCCCAAGCGGCGGCCGCGCTCGCCCATTGGGACGTGGCGGAGGTGGTGCGCAAGACCTGCCTCGAAGGCCAGTCGGTGAAGGCCATCGCCGAACGCAGCGGCGAGGGTCGGGATGTGGTGGCGAAGCTGCTGAAGGTGGGGCTGGATTTGTTGGCGGTGCACTACGGGATGATGGGGAGGAAGGCGGGGTGAATATTAGGGCCCAGACTCAAGCGGCTTAGCTGCTGCCTTGTCCCAGCTCTCAAAGAGATACATGCTCTGAGTGTCCGGCAGTCCATCATGGGAACATAATGTTCGAGAAGGTCGTCCGAAGAGTGCCCATCGGCACCACCGATCATGAGAGTGACCTAATTGGTTTGATTAACATAATCGAATTCGAGTTGGGGCTCGGTACGAGTGGCCAAAGCGTGCGCAATCGCCTCGCCGGAGTTGTCAGTGAAATTGGTCGATCTGACGGTGTAGCGAGCCAGGAGAGTGTGAACGTTTTGCTTGAGGTTATCGAACGTCTGAAGAAAGTTGAGCGTCTTCTGTCCGACAGCGGTTTCGAGACTAGCTCTGAAACTTCCAACGGTTGACGCGTCGAGCTCTGTTTATGCAATTAGAACAGTGCCCGGCGGGGCAAGGAGGGGCGGCGCTGACCTTCGATGTTATTTGCGGAGTGCGGTG
>NZ_RZRX01000306.1:0-6344 GCF_003997405.1 Mesorhizobium sp. M2A.F.Ca.ET.042.01.1.1 | reverse complement strand
CTCTTCCAGGAGCTTCGAAAGCTCAGCCGCCTCGAGGACGGTCAGGCTCGAAAGGTCGTCTACGATCTTTGCGAGATCAGCCATTTTGATATTCCTTTACTTGGTTCGAACGTGTGTTGTTGACAGCGAGGAACGGCCTCATGCCGCCTCGTCCTTCCGGGCGTAAGCGCCGATGACACGCGCGACCGAAGCCGCGGGCGCATTGACGATCTGGGCGATCCGGGTTGCCGGCGTGGCGATCATGCCAACCAGCTTGGCGCGCAGCTCGTCGAGCGACGGCATCGTGGCGAGCGCCTTGACACCATCGGCGTTGAGCGAGGTCGAGCCCATCGCGCCGCCGAGAATGATCAGCTTGTCATTCCCCTTGGCGAATTCGGACGCGACCTTCGGCGCCGCAATCGGATCCTCCGAATAAGCGACCAGCGTCTGTCCCTTGAACAGATCGATGATCGATGCGGAGTCCGTGCCCTGAAGAGCGATCTTGGCGAGACGGTTCTTCGCGACTTTGACGGTGCCGCCGGCGGCGCGCATCTTCGACCGAAGGTCGTTCATTTGCGCCACGGTGATACCGGCGTAGTGGGCCACGACGACTGAACCCGCGTTCGAGAACGCATCATTCAGGCCCGTGACGAGTTCGCGCTTTTCCGCTCTGTCCACTGCCTATCTCCAGTTGACCGCTGCCTCATTCTCGAGGTCAGAAGTCGGGTTGCCTTTTGCCGGCCGGGCCATCCAAAAATGGATCTCCCGAACGACGCTCGAGGATCCTGCCCCCTTTCGCCACACCGACGGCAAAGCCGGCGATGCGCTGACAAAAGGCAAACACGGTTCGAACCTTTCATTGGAGCCTTTGGCTCCTTTGTCGGGTCTTCACCCGTCTCATGCAGGCCCACATGAATTAAGGCTGTTGGGCCGCCTGCAATCTCGGACAGGATATCCGGAAACCTTTCGGCTCCCGGGTTACCGGGCCGCCGACGGATCGGCGGTCCGGAATTCTTCGTGGGTCGACGCAGGGCCGACCCGACGACACTTACGACGCGGCGAGCGTCGCGATGTCGAGCTTCAGGCCCGGGCCCATCGTCGAGGTGACCGACACCTTCTTGACGTAGTTGCCCTTGGCGCCCGCGGGCTTGGCCTTGTTCACCGCATCGGCGAAGGCGCGGACATTCTCTTCCAGCGCCTTGACGTCGAACGAGACCTTGCCGACGCCGGCCTGGACGATGCCGGCCTTCTCGACGCGGAACTCGACGGCGCCGCCCTTCGAAGCCTTGACGGCCGCGGCGACGTCGGTGGTCACGGTACCAACTTTCGGGTTCGGCATCATGCCGCGCGGGCCGAGCACCTTACCCAGACGGCCGACCAGCGGCATCATGTCCGGCGTGGCGATGCAGCGATCGAAATCGATCGTGCCCTTCTGGACGATGTCGACCAGATCCTCGGCGCCAACGATATCGGCGCCGGCGGCCTTGGCTTCCTCGGCCTTGTCGCCACGGGCAAACACCGCGACACGCACCGAGCGGCCGGTGCCGTTCGGCAGGTTGACCACGCCGCGGACCATCTGGTCGGCATGGCGCGGATCGACGCCGAGATTCATCGAGACCTCGACGGTCTCGTCGAACTTCACCTTGGACCGGTCCTTGAGCAACTGCAGCGCCTCGGAGAGCGCATAAGCCTTGTTCGGATCGATGCCTTCGCGACTCGCAGCAACACGCTTTGCAATCTTTGCCATGATCTTAGCCCACCACTTCCAGGCCCATCGAGCGGGCGGAGCCCTCGACCATGCGCATGGCCGCCTCGACGTCGTTTGCGTTCAGGTCCTTCATCTTCTGCTCGGCGATCGCGCGCACCTTGTCGCGGCTGATCGTGCCGACCTTGGTCTTGCCCGGCTCCTTGGAGCCCGACTTCAGGTTGGCGGCCTTCTTCAGGAAGTAGCTCACCGGCGGCGTCTTCATGACGAAGGTGAACGACTTATCCTGGTAGTAGGTGATGACGACCGGGATCGGCGATCCCTTCTCGAGCTCCTGGGTCTGCGCGTTGAACGCCTTGCAGAATTCCATGATGTTGATGCCGCGCTGACCAAGCGCCGGGCCGATCGGGGGCGACGGCGTGGCCGAGCCCGCGGCAACCTGGAGCTTGAGCTGGCCTGCAACTTTCTTAGCCATCTCTATTCCTGCCTTTTCTCATGCCGGCCCATTAGCGGGACACCGGCGGTTGCAGTCTGGTGGTGCGGTTCCGACGGCCGGCTATGCCGCCTTCGCCTCCCACCCGTTCATGCGGCGCCTTAAGCAACCGCCCCAACGCCTCGCGGCGCGGATCCCGACGCCTTACGGCGCAGGTGTACGGATCAGCCCTTTTCGACCTGTCCGAATTCCAGATCGACGGGCACGGCGCGCCCAAAGATCGAAACTTCCACCTTGAGGCGGGCACGCTCCTCGTCCACTTCCTGGACGACGCCGTTGAAAGACGCGAACGGACCATCCGAGACGCGGATCGCCTCGCCGATCTCGAAGGTGACCGAGGGCTTCGGCCGCTCGACGCCTTCCTGGACCTGGTTCAGGATGCGCTGCGCCTCGGTCTCGGTGATCGGCACGGGCTTGGAATCGCCCAGGAAGCCGGTGACCTTCGGCGTGTTCTTGACCAGCGAGAACACGGCGTCCGTCAGGTTGGCCTTCAGGAGCACATAGCCCGGGAAGAACTTGCGCTCTGCATCGACCTTGCGGCCACGGCGTATCTCGACGACCTTCTCGGTCGGCACCACGATCTGCTCGATCTCGCCGGCCAGGCCCTTCTGCTTGGCCTTGTTCTCAATATCCTCGGCGACCTTCTTCTCGAAGTTCGAATAGGCGTGGACGATATACCAGCGCGCAGTCATTTCCCGACCTCTCCGTAAACCGCCGAATTAATGCCCGAGACCCAGGATCCACTCGATCGCATAGCCCATCAAAATGTCGGCTGCGAAGAAGAAGAGCATCGCGATCACCGCGAATACCAGGACCATCACGGTCGAGATCATGGTTTCGCGCCGCGAAGGCCATGTCACCTTTGCCGTCTCCGCGCGGACCTGCTGGAGAAAGGTGAAGGGATTAGTGGTTTTCGAAGCCATGTGCCGCCTGTTTTCAAGACCCGTTGGCCGGGCCTCCTGGATGATCCCGCTGGCCGGGACGTGCCGCCTGGGCTCCATGCGGTGCGAATCAGCGCCGCTATTTCACCCACGCAAATCAGACGCGTAAAGCCGGCTTCCCAGCTCCACGCGTCGCGTGTCTGTCTTGTCTACATAAAACCGATTCTTAATCCACGCAAGTGGCAAGGTCCGCTTTATGTCCTGGCGCCGCCTCGGAACCATCCAGTCGTCCCGTCCCGGCTATGCGGGGCTTATGCCCCAATTTTCCCAAAATGGCAAGCCACCCGCCGATTTTCAACTGCGGAGGCTTCCGATTGGCCGTTTGGGAGATTGGCACGGGCAGCAGGGCTCGAACCTACGACCTGCGGTTTTGGAGACCGCCGCTCTACCAACTGAGCTATGCCCGTGCATGCGCTTGTTCGGCGCAGGCGCTTCCTAAAAGCTTCCGGGCCCTCTGTAAAGAGCACTGACCTGCCGTTTTCAAAGCTTTGCCGGATTTCCCGATCGCATTTCCGTCGGCAACGGATTGCGTTACCGGAAAACGGGCCTGGGCCTACGATTTTCCGGCCGGCGGCTTGTACGGTCCGCCCGGCACGCCCCAGCCCCAGGCCGGCATCGGCTCCATCTCGGGGTCGCAGGTCTCACCCAGATTCGAGTTCATCTTCGCCAGCCGCGATCCCCATTCGACATAGCCCATGAAGGCGGAGCGGAACTCGGGGTCGTCCGGCAGGCCGACTTCGTCCGCCGCGTCGGCGAGAAGGTTGATCCAGCGCCGGCGCTGCACCTCGGTCAGGTGCTTGCCGAGATGATGCATCACCATCTCGCGATGGCCGCCAAACTCTTCGCTATAAGTCTTTGGCCCGCCGAAGACCTCGCCGATGAAGGCGGCTACATGCGCCGGATGGTCCGGCGACATGGTCTTGAACACGGGGCCGACGATCGGATCGAGCGCCACCTTGTCATAGAAAGTGCGTGTCAGCCTGTAGAGCGCCTCGCTGCCCCCGGCCCATTCGTACAAAGTCGGGATTTCCGCGCTCATCGCCAATCCTCCGTTCCGCAAATCGCGCGAGGAGGATAGCGGCGCCACCCTGCCCGCCTCAACCTGCCTCGATGGCCAGTGCGGGCTCTCTCCTTGCCTACGAATTCCGGACGGAAAATCGTAAACACTTTTCCTGGAATTGCTCCCAAAGCGCGTCGCGATCTTTCAGATTCGCTCCATGCGCTTTAGGTTTTTGATTTTACGCATGTCTTTATCCCGAAACCGGTTCCCACTTTCGGGAGACATGCCCTAAAGTTTCGCTGGCGCCTCGGCCGCGGCATTGGCGGCCGGCAGCACCCGGCAATTGTCCGGTTTCGGCGATGAGTTGCAGATGGTCGCCCCAGTCAGCGCATCCACCGATTGCGGTCCGGTCGTGAGCCCGAATTCGCGAAGTTCGCCCTGCTTGAGTTCCCTGTGCTTGGCGAACTGCGCCGACTGCATGGCGGCAAAAAAGCCCGGGCCGATAGCCATCTCGTCGAGATACGCCCTGACCTTCTCTTCCATGTTCATGGAATGCACCAAAAAATGCGCATCGGCGCCGACGAGGCGCCTGATGCCGCCGGCGATCATCACCGCGCAGGCGGCATCGCATTGGGCGCCTGCATCGATGGTGAGGCCGCTGTAGAGGCCATCGGTTGGTTCGCAACCCGCCTTGCCCGGATCGCAATCGAGAAAGTCGGTTCGGGCGACCGCGACATCCAACCCACGCTCACGGATCAGGCGGCCTGCGGCAAGCGCTGCCTGCACATCGCCACCTGGCGAGTTGACGACCACCGGCAATCTGCGCCCGCCGAGCGTATCGAGCAATTGGCGAAGCTTGCCGGCCGTGCCCGCGGTGATCGTGCCTTCCGCCGAGATCCATTCCGGACAATCGGGATTGCAGAGCGGATTGCTGCCGCGAACGACAACAAAGCGCATCTCCTGGTCTTCGATCCGCGGCCCGGGCGCCGGGGCCGGCGCAGTGGGCGAAGGCGCGGCTTCAATATTCGCGACCTCGGCCGGCTTGGCGTTCGACGGCACCTCGCGGCAATTCGCCGGCACGGGATTGCGCCGGCACATGCTCTTATCGGTCAGCAGATCGAGCGAATCCGGGCTGGTGACGAGCTTCATCTCCAGCATGTCGTCGGGCTCGATCTGCCGGATATCGCTGGCGGGCGTCGTCTTCATCACATCCAGCACGCCCTGCTCGACGCCCATCCTTCAGATAAGCCGACAGCCGTTTCTCGATCGCCTTGCTCATCTCATAGGTCTTGTAGCTGCCGGCATTCTTGCGGCTGACAATCGTGGTGCCGATGATCTTCTTCTTGCCGTTCACGATCCGATAGGTGGTGCGGTAGAGCAGTTTTTCACGCCGGAAGGTGGTGGTGATCTGGTGGACACCGAGATAGGCCCATTCGCCAACGACGCGGCGGATGCCGCCGGCAAACATCAGCGGACAGGCCGAATTGCACATCGCGCCGCTGTCGTAAGCGACGCCGGAATAGGGCTGCTGCCTGGCGTCGTTGCCCCGGCAGTTCCTCATCCCTGGCGAGCAGCCGGAAAACTCCGTGATGCCGACCGCGATATCGAGCTTGTTCTTGCGGATCATGCGGCCAAGCTGGAGCGCGGCATCGACATTGCCGCCGGGAGAATTGACGACGATCGGCAGTTGCCTCCCGTCGAGCGTCTTCAGCAAGCGCCTGAACAGCGCCGGCGTGCCGGCCTCGATCGTGCCTTCGGCGGAAATCCATTCCGGGCAATTCGGCTCGCAGCCCGTCGCGCTGCTGCGCACCACCACGAAGCGCATCGTCGGACCGAGATCGGGCGGATCCTCCTTTGCGGCTGCGCCGAAGGCGGCCAATCCCATGGCGATAGCCAGCCCGAGCCGGATAAGCCGCCGCAAAATGATTTTTGAACGAAACGCGGAAACCACGCCTGGCAAGCCCCTCGGTACAACACATACTAGTTGCGGCGACGATGCTTGCAACAGAATTGAGCTTGCCGGCCCGATACTGCTTCCAAAACGAGAAAGGGCGGCCCGAAGACCGCCCTTTCCTTGTCGAACCGGCAACAGCCGGATCGATTATTCCTTGATGGTGACGACGATGCCTGCACCGACGGTGCGGCCGCCTTCACGGATGGCGAAGCGCAGCTTCTCTTCCATCGCGATCGGCACGATCAGCTCGACGTCGACGGTGATGTTGTCGC